>NZ_JACJOD010000052.1 GCF_014695385.1 Trichocoleus sp. FACHB-46
CTTGAGATAAGTCGTTGGTGGCGACAAACTCCGTCCTGTTGGTAGAAACAGTGACTCGGAACAGTTTCACCTTCTTGTCTTTAGGAAAGCCCCGCATCTTGATGAGCTTGCCTTGTTGCAACTCTTGCTCACGCCAAACGAGTTCATCAACTCGCACATACGGCGCCCTCCCGCCACTATCGTCTATGCGCCGATTGCTCTTGAGCGGGCAGTAATAGGATTTCTGGAACTGGTCAATCTGGCTCATCAGCTTCTGAGTGGCATACCAACTGTCCATCAAAACGGTACTGAACGGTAGATGCTTGCTGTAAACCACCCCTTTGAGCATTTGACCAACGTGGTCTAGCTTGCTCTGCCCATCTTCACCTGGGTCATATAGGCGGTAATCGATCACCCAGAAGTGGCCGGTTTCGCCATTGACGTACACGCAACTCACCAGCCCAATGCCCCGAAGCACACGTTCGCGAAGCGTTGCCGAAGGCATCTGCTCGTTGCCACTGTACTGCCGCCGTGTTAGCTCAATTAAGGTTGAATGCCGCTTATCGAGAACAGTATCGTCGAATAAAAGATAAGCGTTGGCAGAGGGTTGCAGCAGAGGTTTGACATTCTCCCATAACAAACGAGGGGTCAATTTCTCGCCACGTAGATAGCGATTGATGCGGTCATGGCTAACCCCCTCCAGATGGTCAGCTAAATTCGTGACCGTGTAGTTGATGGGACTGCTCAGTAGATACTGGCAGTAGTCGAGTTTGGTAAAGCTCATTGCTTCAGTTTAGAGCTGCTTTTGCGTAAGTCCTGATGTCGTTAATCAGGGTGAGGAGTGCTTCCCCACTGCTGCGGATGATTTGGGCAAATTCGTGCTGCTGAGAAGAGAGAGGCGTGTTGAGCAACAGACTCGTCATGCCAATCACACCATTGAGTGGCGTGCGAATTTCGTGACTCATCGTTGCCAAGAACTCACTTTTGGCCTGAGTCGCCGCTTCAGCTGCTCGTTTTGCTTGCTCCAAAGCAAAGTTTTTCAGCGTCAGCTCTTCTCCTTTGATGGCTAGCTCCTCTCGCTGGTGAGTTTCTTGGTCTAACAAATGAGCCTGAGCTAGGGCAATTCCCACTTGGGCCGCCACAGCTTCCAGGAGTTCTACCTCATCAGGAGTCCATTCGCGAAAGCGATCGCACTGGTGTAACCCAGCAGCTCCATTTGCCTGCCCCTGATAGGAAGTCCGAACAGCGAGCATCGACTTCAACTGAATTTGGCGACAAATGGGTGCGGCAGCCTGAAGCAGGGGATCAGCAAAAACATCGGGAGAGGCGATCGCTTGATCTTGCGCCATCATCCTCTCAGCAGGCGGATTTCTCGCGATCGGGACAGTCATCCCTAGCATCGAAGAACAACCGGGTGTGAGATATTCAACCACCAAGGGCTTTTCTGGAATCGGCCCTGGAATGTAGGTGTGGATCAAGCAACCTGGAACGCTAGATTTGAAAGTTTCTAGGCAGTAAGCTTGCCGAAGATCAAAGCGATCGCCTGGCTGAATTGAATTATCCGGAGTTTGAACACTGACGACTTCATAGCGATCGCCTTGAATGTGTGCCAGAAAACCGAAATCAAGCTGGAAATGCTGACACCCCATTGCCAACAAACGCTGGCATCGCTCTGCAAGACTCAGTTGATGGGCAGCAGTAATCTCATAGAGGGCTCGAATGGCTGCCTCACTCTCTTGCAATTCGATCTCACTTTGCTTGCAACCCGTGATGTCATGCATCACCACCACAGCCCCTAACTGATCTCCTTGAGCATTGGTAATGGCTTGCCACTGCTCAAGACCATCCGGGTTTGGCCTTGCTGTGGCTCAATCTTCATCTCTACATTGCGGACGAGCTCTCCCTGCCAGGCTCGAAACAGCGGAATCTTTTCCTTCCGCATCCGGGTTTTGCCGTCCCAATGGTAAAGGCTATAGTGCTGTGCCCATTGCTCAGGCGGAAGTGGTTGCTCTGCTAATCCGTGCCACTCTCTCGCCGCTCGATTGAACAACGTTAGTGTTCCTGCCACGTCACAAGCTACGATGCCAGCTTCAATCGTGTTGAGTAAGACCTGCAAGAAGTCTTGTTCTTCTTGGAGCGCCACTTCAATCCGTTGGCGTTTCCCAACTTCCTGCTTCAACACGGTGTTAATAGCACTGACGTTCTGGGCTATTAGTCTAGCTCGACAAGTTAGATGCGCAGCCAAGGCCAAGAGCCAAGATACAGCTAAACTGCCGATTAAGGTGATGGTGGACAGGGGCGATCTCATTCGATTGGACAGGAGCGCTGTCGGATAAACCTGAACTCGCCAGTTCAACCCATACAGTTCGACAGTACTCTCTTGGTGCCATTTACCTCGATTGCCCTCGCCTACATCATCATGGGTGTAGATCTGGTCTTTTCCATCAAAAATGGCAACCACATAGCCATGAGCATCCTTCTCTGACAAGATGCTATTAATCAGTTCTTGAGTTCGGTAAGTTGCGACAATAAAACCATCAAACTGTTGCTCTCTAAAAATAGGAACATAGACTTGAAAGCCCTTCCCTCCTTGTACCAGGTCAATAGTATGGCTCACAGCAACCCTGCGCTGCTTGATAAGCCGCATTCAGCCCAGCTTTGCGTCGTTGCTCAAAGTCCAGTTCCAGATTTAGCGCGGCTTCATTGCCTTGTAGCGGGACCAGCCAGCGAACGCGGTGAGCAGGATCAACCCAGGCAATCGCCTGATAGCTCCTAAAGTCTCGGACATTGAGCGCTGCATTAAACTCCCACTCTGCTTGGGAAGGTTTGCCATGCCGTCCCGACCGCTCAGCCATCCGCATCAGTGCTTGCACTTGAGGCTTAATCTTTTCCGTAATTTCCAGTTCTAGATTTCCTGCCTCAACGCTCAGCGCGTGCTGAATCTGAGCTTGTTCTTGCTGAACCAAAGCCTGCTACAGCAGAATGCTAACAGCTGATGTACTCAGACCTAGGATGAGTGGCAGAACCTGAAGTAAAGGGAAAGCTCTCTTGGGAATTGCAGTGATTCTTGCTAGGAAAGCAATCAGCATACGGGTACCGCTTCATCTCAGGTTCATTCTTCCCAGGAATCACAATTATTTACCTTGAGAAAAGGTGCCAGTAGCACTAAGCCGTGTGGGTTACAGTCGTTTTGTTTTGCTTGCACGGACGCACCATGGTGTCGAGGAGATGTTCGATCACATGGGGTAGGCTGGAGCAAAGACCTGTATGCACTCGCGATGTCTGGATTACCGTGCTCCGAGGAGCCACAATCCAGTGGAAGCGATCGCGTTGAGGCAACCGACCAATGGGTCCAGCGGGTTCACCGCCCACACAAATGAGGGCAACAGCAGCGAGATAATCTCGAATGATTTCAACATCCAGGTTGCGATCGAGTGCTATGAGTCGTTGCTCGTCGAGCTCAATGTGCGCTTCGAGGAACTTGCGGCTGGCGCAGGAAACGACCACCCCCACATTGACAAACTCTTCGCGCTCCACTCTGGGAACGACGCGGATGATGGCGTAATCATACGCTAAGAGATTGGGCACGAACGGCTTCCTCCAAAAAAATACGTGGTGCTTCCAACCGTCTTATCAGGTACTCGATATAGGCTGCTCGATGTTGCTGGGGTCCACTAAATGGAGTGTCTTCCCCTAGCCAAGCATCCGGAATCAGCTGCACGATGGACTCAATGATGCTGAGTGTCAGCCGTTCCGTTATTTTCGCATCCACCTCTCGCATAGTGCTAGCACTATGGAGTAGCACGTGATCCTTGATGGCCGCAAAAGGAGTGCGGCTCCGTTCTAGGTAGTTGCTCCAGGTGTGATGGAAGTAGAGAGCTGCACCGTGATCGATCAACCATAGTCGTCGATGCCACATCAGCATATTCGTGTTCCGTGCTGTGCGATCGATGTTCGTCACATAAGCATCAAACCAGACGATTAAAGAGGCGAGGTCAGCATCGAGTTTCGTTGCAATGGGGTCAAATGTCACAGAACCGGGTAGGTAATCGAGCGCCAGATTCAGCCCGACACTAGCTCGAATCAAGTCTTGGATTTCTGGATCAGGCTCAGTGCGAGCAAGTTCAGCATCGAGGTGAACCCAGACAATCTCAGGAACAGGCAGCCCTAAGGCTCGAGCAATCTCCCCTGCCACCAACTCTGCAATCAGTGCTTTCGCGCCTTGGCCTGCCCCTCGAAACTTCAGCACATACATGCCATCATCATCGGCTTCTACAATGGCTGGTAGAGATCCCCCTTCGCGCAGTGGCGTGACATATCTAGTTGCAGTAATGGTTCGTAAGCTCATCTTTTGCCACCACGCTCCGAGCTGTTTTGAGTACGCCAATCAATGAGCAATCGCTCTCGCATAAGTCGGAGAACCTAGAACTGAAGTGACCGCAATCTGACCATTGTACAAGTCAACTCAAGAGAAGGGGAAGTTAGGTTTGAAGAAAAATGGATGAGACCTCAAGTGTTCAAGTGCACCTCATCAAGAAGCAGAAATCGAAACCTAAACAGCAATCTGAAACTTGCATTTCAATACTCCAGTATTAATTTGCATGCGGGCGAATAAGGACGGAGAAGATTCTGAGCTAGTTTTTGCTTAATCTACAACGCGAGGTTTCAGAAAAATAGATGAAGCGATTAAAAAATTGCAGCGTTAGGGTTGCCAGGAATATTTTGGTGATTGTGATATCCACGGCTAGACTCAGTGGAGTCGCAGCCATCACAGCCGCTTTGGCTATTTTAGGTGGCCCACTGGAATGCTAGGTGGCATTGTTATCTTGGGTCTAACAGCTTGATCACAGAAGGCTTAGCAAAAGTTGTCTGAAAAACTTCTCAACAGCCATTTATTGCGATCGCCGTCGACAAGAATCTCCAGGCAAATTACTGGCAGAGGTAAACAGCTTCTTGCTTTTAGATGATGAAATCAAGAATCGGTTGAGATTGACTATTACGAGACTGTACAGTTTTTTGTGTAAGCGGTCAAAATAACATCCAATGACAGGAGACCGCCCATGAAAGAATCGAATCCTTCTGCCGCCAAAGTGGACCAGCTGCTCGATGAACTGCTGTAAGATTACTCCGGACCCGAAGCCGTTCTCGGAGAGCAAGGGTTGCTCAAACAACTCACCAAGCGTTTGGTGGAAAAGGCGCTACAGGCAGAGTTGAGCCATCATCTTCAATAAAACAAGAGACTGTTTCGTTCACGGCTTTTCTCCTAAATAGCCTATGGCGTAAGCTGTTGCGACATGAGCTCAATTTGCAAAACTTCTCCAGATTGCACCACTTAAGATCCGCTAGGTAATCGCTGAGTTAAGGCGATCGCTTTTCTGCAAGATATTGTAAGAACGGTAATGCCTAGCGCGAAATTGCTCCTAATGCTTTCAATGTTGTTTTTTGAGCCGTCGTCAACCCCGTTGCGCCTTGAATATTCATGCCCTCATAAAGGCGATCGCCTTTCACCGTTTTGATACAGCGTCCTGTAGCGACATCCCACAGTTTTATGGTGCGATCGAAGCTCCCACTTAATAGAATTTGACCGTCGGGGCTGAAGACAACCGATGCAATCCAACTGGCTTGCCCACCCAGCACATGAAGGCATTCCCCCGTCTTCAGATTCCAGAGGCGAACAGTTTGGTCATCACTGCCACTGGCAACAGTTTGACCATCAGGGCTAATAGCAATGGTAAACGCGATGCTGGTATGCCCTTGTAATGTCCTTAGACAGGCTCCAGTTTGTACATCCCACAATCGAATCGTTTGGTCAAAGCTGCCGCTTGCTAGAATCGGCTCGGTTGGATGAAAGGCTAGCGCGTAAACCCCGCCCTTGTGTCCTTCTAGTACCCGTAGGCACTCTCCGGTCTGCGCGTTCCATAGCCGAATCGTCTGGTCATAGCTACCACTTGCCAGCGTTTGACCTTGGGGATCAAAAGCGATCGCCCGCATGCTGCTCTGATGACCCTGTAGCACGTGTAAGCATTGGTGAGTTTGCACATCCCACAGACGCACTGTTCGGTCACGGCTGCTGCTTGCTAGGGTTTGCCCAACGGGGTTAAACAGCACCGCTAACACAGGAGCATCATGAGCAATCCAGCGATCGCCCCGTCCTGTTTGTACATCCCATACAAAAATGGAGCCATCTTCCCCGTTGGTAGCGATGGTTTGACCATCCAGGCTAAAGCTCAAATTTGAAATTAGGCTGTTTTCTCTGTATAGGGTTTTATAGGGAGGCGAACTTAGTAGTTCTCTATCAACCTGCCATTGCCATAAGTGAATCGTTCCCGTTTGACTACTACTACTGGCAAGTAGTCGATTTGGCGATCCAGTTCCCGCTGAGGCAGAATCACTTTGATTCTGAGCTGCTGTAACTGTGACAGGACTAAAAATTAAGGCGTGTTCTCCATAGGTATAACCGCTTAATGTTTTGACGCTTTGCCCACTCGGCATCTGCCACAGCCGCACGGTTCGATCCTGGTTGGCGCTGATCAAGACCTGACCATCGGTACTGATGGCAAGCGCCAGAGCAGATACCGTCTGTTCGCCCAAAATATTCGTACAGTATCCGTCTTGGACATTCCAAAGCCGAAGGGTGCCATCATCACTGCTGCTGACTAAAGTGTCACTCTCTGGACTAAATACAATGTTTCGAACCCAATTGGTATGCCCCCGCAGCGATAATTCAGGACTAAATGAATGAGTTTTAGAATTAGGCGGATGAATCCATAGTTGAATGCAGCCATCGAGACCGCCACTTGCCAATCGTTGACCATCCGGGCTGTAGCGCACGCAGCGAATACCGGAAGAATGCCCTTGCAACACATTTAGGCATTTTCCAGTCTCAACATCCCAAATCCGAATCGAGGTATCCTTACTGCCACTGGCTAAAATTGGATGGTTGGGTGAGAAGTGAACGGAATAAACGTTTTTGGTGTGTCCTTTCAAAACGTGCAAGCAGTCACCCTGTAAATTCCACACTCTTGCGGTTTGATCATCACTACCACTGGCTAACCATTGACGATTAGCGCTAAAGCTTAAAGACCAAATTCGACTCGTATGCCCAGTCGAAACCCACAAACACTGGCCACTTTGCACATTCCACAACCGTACCGTCGCATCATTACCGCCACTCGCCAGTGTCGTGCCATCGGGACTAAATGCAACAGCCCAAACTCCACCGCGATGTCCTTCAAATGTTGCAATGAGTTGATGAGATGCAACGTCCCACAAATACACAAAACCGTTGATATCGCCTACGGCAAAAACTTGACCATCGGGGCTAATATCAACCGATGTTGGCACCCCCAAGGTCTCTGAAAACAGGGATGTTGCTAAATCAGAATTTTGAAAATTGACCCCTACCAAATTAATCTGCCGCAGGTCGGCTTGCCGCACCACGAGTTCAGAAAAGTCGGAACCCTGCAAATCTACTTTAAGTTGCACCAGCAGATTGATCAAATTCCCTGCCGCATATCCTGCCCCATATTCTGGCTGTTGTCGCTGTTGTGCCAGAAGTAGCCTTGCTCTATCTTCAACTTCTGAAACATTTCGATAAGACGATAAAAGCCATTCTATTACAGGCTGTACGATGAATCGTAATTGCATCTTGAGGATATAGTCTTTCGCCTGTACTCGAATCAATGAATGACTTTGCCATACATCAAGCTGTCGGGTTGTAAATTCTGTACAGACCTGTTGTATCAACCGTTCTGTGACATATTCCAGCACAACGGGCTGCAAGAAAAATAATCCATCTGTTTTTTCGAGTAGCGACCGCCGGAGCAGCGAATTTACTTGTTGGGGAACGGTTTGTTGTAAAGCTGCACCAATCACGTTTTCACGAATCTCTGCGATCGCTACCGGTTCTCGGTGAATAGCGAACCAGTAGAGAATTTTCTGTTCCTCTATCGATAGACGATTGAACTGGCGAGCGAGCAAATCGCGGATGTCTTCAAAGACAAAAACGCCCTGCTCAAGATAGCTTAGAACCTCTGCGACGCTGCCGCCGAACAAGTCTTGTGTGGCAGAGGCGACCAACTTCAGTGCCAGAGGATTGCCGCCATAGTGATTAACTAGGGTTTGCCACTCGGCTTGTGAACTTGTAAACGCTCCTTTTTGCTGAAAAATGGCGCGTCCATCATCGGGCGTGAGTCCACTGAGAGAAAGCGATCGCACTACGCTCTGCTCGCCCTCCAACAGGGCGATTTCCCGTGGCTTTTCGCGACTAGTCAGCAAGCAACAGCTTTGATGGGGTGTTTCTCCCACTGTTCTTAAAAATTGCCCGTAAGCTTCATACCCCGATTGCCACTGACCTACCTGCTCACTGTGCAAAATGGTTTCAGCATTATCTAAAATCAGCAGGCACCGTTGCGATCGCAAATATTCCATCACCTTCGACAACTTTCCGCCTACCGTTGTAGGGATGATGGGATCGTCGCCTTGAAGCGGCATCAGAAATTTCAACAGGCTGGTGAGGAGATCGTCGAATGAGGGTGCATTGGCAAGCGATCGCCATACCACAACCTCAAAGTCAGACTGCATCTGTAGCGCTGCTTTGACGGCGATCGTGCTTTTGCCAATCCCACCGAGCCCGAGTAGCCCAACTACGCGGCAGCGTTCAGCTACTACCCACTGCCACAGTTGCGCCAATTCGGTTTCACGGCCATAAAACACTGAGGCATCGACCGCGTTATCCCAGTCTTGTTGCGGATCTTCCCGCTGCGACTCTAACGTTTTAGAGGCGGCGACAGGGGGTGTATAATCAGCCTTTGTGAGTTCCAGCCCAAATGCCTGAAAAAGGATCTCTAGCGACTGCCGATCGACACCAAGCTCGCGATTAAGGATTCGGGCTAGGGTATTGAGAGATAGTCCTGTGCGTTCGTTGAGATCTTCCTGTGTGAACCGCTTCCCCCAGGTTTCCTCCGATTCTGCCTGCTGTTTTGCCGCTTGAAATCGTTGCCATCCATGAGGCGACAAAGTGACTCCTCTGACTCGTGTAGAGGCAACCCCACTGCGCTTGGATTTCTTGGCATTGGCATCCATAAGCAAATTGCCAGATTAAAGGGCAAAGCGAGTCTTTTTTACTTTTATAAGGGGCTGCATCCTTGTTGTGCGAATTGCAAACCACTAAATCACGGTCTTTTCTTTTCTCCTGGAGAATACCACGCTTGACGATAAGTTGCAGCTTTAACTCAAGGAAGTTGCGTGGGCTAAATGGAATGTCTGATGAAGAATGAGAACAACGAGGTAAACGTTGAGCCAGTGCCTTCGTTCGCATTGAATTTAATCTATGACATTCATTGAAAAGTGAAGGGGTTGTACTTCCAAATGTTGAGCTACCGTTTTTGAAAAAAACAGGTGAAGCTATGCAAGTACTTATGAATAGGACTACTCAAGGATAAAGCTATGAGAACAGGGATAAATCGGCAGTTACGCTTGACATCTCGTCCTGTTGGTGACATCAAGGAAAGCGATTTTGAGTATCGGGAAGAACCAATCCCCAGCCCTCAGGAAGGTGAGATCTTGGTACGGACCATCTATCTTTCGCTAGACCCTACCAATCGCATTTGGATGAGTGACATGGAGCAGTATATGCCTCCCGTTGAAATCGGGGAAGTCATGCGCGGCGCTATTATCGGCGTGGTTGAAGAATCTAAGAATCAAAACTTTAAACAGGGAGATTTGGTTTCGGGTCTGCTGGGTTGGCAAGATTATGCGATCGCTGAAGGAAACAGTGGCTTTTCTCTCATGCGACTACCTGCCCCTTTGCCCTGTCCGCTCACCACATTTGTGGGACCCCTGGGATTTACGGGTTGCACGGCTTACTTTGGACTTTTGGATATTGGACAGCCAAAAGTTGGAGAAACTGTGGTTGTGTCAGCAGCGGCGGGAGCAGTTGGTTCCATTGTTGGACAAATTGCCAAGATCAAAGGTTGTCGTGTGGTGGGTATAACTGGCTCTGATGAGAAATGCCGCTGGCTGGTTGAAGAACTTGGGTTTGATGCAGCGATCAACTATAAAACCGTTGACTTGGAAAGCGCGATCGCTCAAGCCTGTCCCGATGGGATTGATGTTTATTTCGATAATGTTGGTGGTTCTATTCTTGATGCTGTGCTGACCAAAATTAATCTGCACGCACGTATTCCTCTATGCGGTTTAATCTCAGCTTACAATGCAACAGAGCCTGTTCCCGGCCCTTATAACTACAGCCACCTTCTGATGAAGCGTGTTCGTGTGCAGGGGTTTATTATCCTCGATTATATTCCTCGATGGTCTGAAGCAATAAGCGACCTTGGACAATGGCTTAATCAGGGGAAAATTAAATATGCTCTGGAGGTTGTCGAGGGTTTGGGAAATGCACCGAAAGCAATCCTAAAACTTTTCAATGGCAACAAGAAGGGAAAACTGGTCGTTAAAGTCTCAGAGGAACCTAGCTAGTTACGTCAAAAGGGCCGTGGACTTTTTCGAGTGTGTTCAAGTTTTTCGTCTTGAACCTGACACATGTTCTCCATCTTGATGCCAGTCTCCGTGGCGATCGCTCAGTTTCTCGCATCCTTGCAAAAGAGTTCATCTCAGACTGGCAAGCTGCTCATCCAAACTAAGGAAAATCATGCTTAAATTCAACAAACAACTGGCTGCCTTAGCCTTTTTAACACTAATTGTAGTCGGCTCTACTGCGCCAGCCGTAGCTACTCAAGATCAAAGCCCAGTCGAACAACTATGTCGGCTAAGACCAGGTATTAAACCTGTTTGCACAGTGTTGGTCACTGCCCCAGATGGAGTCGTCATCCGCTCTGGCCCTGATTTTAATGATCGAAGAATTGGTGTCATCCCTTACCAACATGATGTCAACGTCAGAGTAACCGAGTGTTCTGGCGAATGGGTAAAGCTTTCTGCTCGTCCTGGTTGGATTCATTATCGCTACCTGGAAATGGCTGGGGACTGAAATACACCTAGGGCATTACATAGAATCAGCTCCAGTTCATAGCCTGATTCTGGAGCGCCGAAACAGCAAAGCAGATCCAATAAACATCATGACGAAAAACGCATTCAGACCTAATACACCCAACACACCCATGGATGCTTCTACCGATGTCACCTGGGGTTTCTTGATCATCAGTGCGATCGCGGGAACCAATGCCTGAGCGAGTGCTGTTGCAAACAACGTACGTGCCATTCCCCGTGGCCGTAAACGCGCAATGGTGGCACCGAGGATGCCAATGGTGACCACTCCGAAATACATCAGGTTAATGGGGTTGTCCTCAGACCCGATGATACCAACGGCAAGGTTCATCCAGACGAGGAGGAACGCTGCTGCGAGTGCGATGCCAACGGCTACTCGGTATGCCATCGTGCCCCCCTTCCTCGCTACCAGTTCATAGGCGAGACCCGTACCAAAGATGAGGGTACCAGCAACAATGAAATCGGTCAGATCCCAAACTACTTGATTGGTAAACAGCATCGCTATCAAAGGCATCAGCAATATGAATGCTGTCCCGAGTGCAAGGTAAATAATGTTTTTGTTTTGCCTAACGATAGATGTTATGTTCTCTCGTATAATTCCGGCAGATGTTTCGATGAACAGCCAAAGAGCATAACCAAATAATCCTCGTCCTTCCTCTGCACGCTCTCGGAGGAGATCGGTGAAAGCTTGCTTCATTCCCTCACCGAAGCGCTCATAGTAAGGCTTCGAGTAAAGACGAAGCGGTTTTGCATACCAGTTCCGGTATCGTCGTATTAAGCGTTCGTTCATATGTCCTACGCAAAAGTATTCGGAAAGATCCGTTTTTGTTGAGCAACCATCAGAAGGTCGTGGTATCGCTCCAATTCCGCAGCGAGTGCTTTTTTACCGAGCCCGGTGATTTGGTAATAGATCCGCCGCTCGTCGTCCATTTTTGGGTCTATCTTTTTGTCACTCTCACATATCAATCCCGCCTCAATCATGCGACCAATCGAGCCGTAGAGCGTTCCAGGTCCCATCTTTACCTTGCTCTGCGAATCCAACTCGACCTGCTTCATGATTTCATAGCCATGGCGCTCTTGTGTGGAGAGCGCGAGAAGGATATGAAACACTGCTGGAGTAAGGGGTTTATTGGTTGTATTCTTTTTATCCATACCTCATACTATATCCGTTACGGATATATGTCAATACGAGGTTAAAAGTCTGCAAAACTACCACACTTCACCATAAGTTGCAGCTTAACTGCAGGAACTTGCATGGGCTAAATGAAATGTCTGTTGAAGAATGAAGACATGATTGAAAGCTGGGTTAACTACCTTGGCGACCAATCACACTACCAAGAAAACAAATAGGGTGGTATTTAGGCCCAAATCCGGAAACCCGTCTTGTAAGAATCCATGAGTAAAGCAAACACTTGAAGATGTGGCCGAACCACACTAAAGGATTTCCAATGAAAGTATTAATTGCATCAACAGCCGCCCCAGGCCATTTGAATCCACTGCTAGCAGTCGCCAACATTCTGATAAAACACAATTACGAGGTAGTTGTACAGACGGCACCTGAGTTGAGGTCGGTGGTGGAGGCAGCAGGAGTGCCGTTTACTCCGGAGCCTCCGGCAACCAACAGTTTCACCGATGCGATGCCTCGCTACTTGGAGCTGAGGCAGGCGAAGAATCCAGGCTTGGAGCTGTCAGCTTTCGACCTCGAATATTTCTTTGCGAAAAAGATCGGCGGGCAGACAGCAGGACTCAATCAAGCTCTGCAAGACTTTCCTGCGGATGTCATTCTGGCAGATGCGATGTTCTTCGGTACGCTGCCGATGCTTCTGGGAGCACGCGAGGAACGTCCCGCAATTGTGCATCTGGGCATAAGCGTGCTGAATCTGTTCAGTGCGAAGAACAGTCCACCACAACCGGGCATGTCGGAAAAAGAGCAGCTTGCAGAACGTGAGAGACGAGAGCGTGTGTTTCATAAGCCAGCCAAGGCTGGAGTAGATAAGGCCCTAGCCGAACTTGGCTACGGTCCGCTACCATGTTCCCCCCTAGAGAGCATGTCTGTGCTGCCTGATCTTTATCTGCAACCGGGAATCGAGAGTTTCCAGTATTCGGATGATTCGTCCTCCTCGTCGCCTGTGCACTATATCGGTCTTCTACCGATGCCCCCAGGACAGCCAGCGCTGCCAACGTGGTGGCATGAACTCGATCGGACAAAGCGCCTGGTTCTTGTGACTCAGGGAACGCTCGCGAACCGAAACCTCGAGCAACTCATTGGTCCAGCGTTGACTGGACTGGCCAAGGAAGAGGATGTGATCGTTCTGGCAACCACGGGAGGACAACCGATCGAGTCGATTCTTACCGAGATTCCGGCAAATGCACATGTCGCGTCATTTCTGCCTTACGAATTGATTCTGCCGAACGTAGATCTGCTGCTCACAAACGGAGGATATGGCACGGTAAATCTGGCGATCGCCCATGGGATTCCGATAGTCTCGGCAGGGATGACGGAAGACAAAGGAGAGGTATCGGCACATGTGCAGTGGGCGGGCGTCGGAATCGACCTGAGAACCAATCAGGCAACGGCAGAGGACTTACGTGCAGCGGCGAGAGAAGTTCTCGACAACCCTGTATATCGTGAGCGAGCAAAGGAGCTGGCGCTGGAGTTCGCGAGCCACAACACGGAGATGGAGGTGCTGAGACTGATCGAAGCGTGTGTTCTCAAGCCATCGACCGTTTGAAAAATAAGGAATGCCAGTAGACCGTTCTGGCGGGGTGGGGCTGAAGAATAGCACGCTTCACGATAAGTTGCAGCTTAACTCAAGGATCTTGCGTGGTCTAAAGGGAATGTCTGTTGAAGAATGAGAACAACGAAGTAACCGTCGAGTCATGAACACAAAGGAGACCAAGACGTGAACATGTCCGCTCTTAGAAGCAGTACCCGCTTGTTTTCGATCGCCGCACTCTTTTTAGGAACCACTCTAATCACTTCGCTAGGAACTGTCATGAACACTACAAACGCACAAGACATCAAACCCACTATCGTTCTTGTTCATGGTGCGTTCGCAGAGTCTTCTAGTTGGAATGGCGTATTGACCCAACTGCACGAGAAGGGTTACCCGACAGTTGCCGTAGCCAACCCTCTGCGGGGAGTGAAAAGCGACGCGAACTATGTTGCCAGCGTCCTCAAGAGCATTGAGGGGCCTACGGTGTTAGTCGGACACTCCTACGGAGGTGCGGTGATCACCAACGCGGTCAATGACAACGATAACGTGAAGGCACTCGTCTATGTTGCGGCTTTCGCTCCAGATGCAGGTGAGACTGCCGTCGAACTCTCGGGACGTTATCCTGGCAGCACCCTTGGGCCAGCGCTCGCGCCACCTGTTGCAATACCTGATGGGGGTCAAGATCTTTATATCCAGCAAGAAAAGTTCCACGCCCAGTTTGCTGCGGATGTACCTGTCGCAGCGGCACAGCTGATGGCTAGCACCCAAAGACCCATTAAGGAAGCTGCTTTTAACGAAGCCTCTGGTGCCCCTGCTTGGAAGTCCACCCCGTCCTGGTTCATTTATGGCGATCGCGACTTAAATATTCCGGAGGCAGCCCTCTCTTTCATGGCAAAGCGTGCCAACTCGAAGGAAACGATTGTCGTGAATGGCGCATCGCATGTAGTGATGGTTTCTCATCCAGATGCTGTCGTTAGAGTCATAGAGCATGCTGCAACCGCAGAGTAGAGAAGCTGGCTGTGCCGTAAAAACTTTTGAATGTGATCCAACCCAAAGAGGTACCACGATGAATGTCTTAGTGATCGGAGCGGCGGGCAAGACGGGAAGACGGGTGGTGGAGCAGGCCATTGCTGCCGGCCACACTGTGACGGCCTTCATCCGCGATAGTGCTCAATACAACGCCCCGCCTAACGTTCGCGTTTTCACGGGGGATGCAACCGACCCAGCGACGATGTCCGACGCGACAGCTGATCAAGACGCCGTGATCGATACAGTCGGTGGCAAGACGCCGTGGCGGAAGACGGAGATCGAACAACGGGTTGCCCGCGCTGTCGTCGCAGCCGCAAAGAAGCACGGCACACGCCGGATTATCGCAATCTCGGCTCTGGGTGTAGGGGACAGCACGGCGCAGGCAACACTCCCGTTCCGGCTGTTGCTGCTGCCTACATTCCTGCGTGGCTCGACAGCGGATAAGACCGCTATGGAACAGGCGATCGCACAGTCAGGAATCCCCTATGTGCTAGTTCGCCCCGCCGTGTTGAACGACCAGCCAGCTTTCGGCTCCGTGCGCGGGCTCGCAGGTGTAGAGAAGGGCCGACAGGTAACCCGCGCCGATCTGGCCACGTTCGTCGTAGAGCAGTTGACTACGGACACGCATGTAAATCGAGCCGTTACGATTGCCAACAGCTAACATAGCGGGCTCGCGGAATCTCTGGACGCTTCAATGTCTTATTCTTTTTGCGGTGCAATCTCATCATTCACGCCAGCGGTAGTCCACAGGCACCCAATCATAGCCCTGATTGTTTGCACGAATATGACCGATTCCTGGGAAAGAGACATGAGCGGCTGCGACGAGACGGCGGGATGTTTCTGCATCGGCAAATTGTTTGGCCCGTTGCGCTGCTGCGGCATTCGGATCAACGTCAAAGTCGATCGTGATTTCGGGCTGCGGAAATTGAACCGAGGCGACATGCACAATATCGCCCCAAAACTCGATACTCTCGCCTTGGCTTTCTACCAAGAAGAAACTGTGTCCGGGTGTATGTCCTGGTGTAGGGCGTGCGGTAATCCCAGGTATAATTACCGTCTCGCCGGAAAACGACTTCAGCTTGCCCCTGTCCAGATAGGGTTTGACTGTTTTAACTGCTTCGGTAAAATATCTTTGATAGTCTGGCGATCGCTTTGCGTTAGCAGGGTTAAGCCAAAAATCAATATCGGGTTTGCCGACATAGACCGTAGCAGCCGGAAACACGGGTTGACCCCCTACAACCAAACCACCGCTGTGATCGGTATGGATATGAGTGATGAGAACAATATCGATCTCATTGGCTGTATAGCCTGCTGCCTGCAACGACCTTGGTAGCTTGCCGCCTAGTTCTCCAAACAATTGCCCTGAACCTGTGTCTACCAACACCTGCTTGTCTCCAGTATCGATGAGAAATACATTGATCGAAGCTTCAACAGGGTTTTTAAGGAAACTGTGATCCAGGAGGCGATCGATTTCTGCCTGGTTCGTATTGGTCAGAATGGGATGCAGATCCAGTGGCACTGTGCCGTCGCTGAGGGCGGTAATTGTGAAATTGCCTAACTCGAATTGATAGACACCCGGCACTTGGGGTTTTACCGTTTTCTCTGCGGTAACTCCCGGAAACATGACTGAGGTTGCAATCATCAACACTGCGGTGACAACAGCTATGGCAAGCCTAAAAAACATATTCGAGATATCCCAGTGGTAATTGAAAGTTGAGGCAACATAAACTTAGTTGGTAAAACTTTACCCAATTGCACCACTCAATATCCGCTAATCAAACGACAAATTAAAGTGATTTTCCACCGGAGAGACTGGAGCCTTACAGCCTGGTGATGATGAATACCACGCTTCACAATAAGTTGCAGCTTAACTCAGGGAACTTGCGTGGTCTAAATGGGATGTCTGTTGAAGAATGAGGACAACAAGGTAAATGTCGAGTCAGCGCCTTCACCTTGAACCCAACCCATACTGATTCAGGAGAAATTCTATGTCACAGTCAATCAACACAGAGCGACTTATCTTAGTTACCGGAGCTACAGGCAATCAGGGAAGCGCGATCGCACGTCATCTTCTGCAACGCGGCAATTTCAAGGTTCGTGCCTTAGTGCGTGACCCCAACAAGCCTGCATCTCTTGCCCTCCAACAAGCAGGCGCAGAACTTGCAGTCGGAGACCTTAACGATCGCACTTCCCTTGATCGCGCTTTGCAAGGTGCCTACGGTGTTTTTTCGCTACAGATTTTTCAAGATGGAGTAGACACCGAAATCCGTCAGGGCAAAACGGTTGCAGACGCGGCTTCATCCGCGGGCATTCAGCACTTCGTCTACAGTTCGGTGGGTAGCGCCGAACGCAACACGGGTATTCCGCATTTCGACAGCAAGTTTCAAGTCGAAGAATACATCAGAGCGAGCGAGTTGCCCTACACAATTCTGCGACCCGTATTCTTCTTCTACAACTACAACATGATGCGCTCGATGGTTGAGACTGGAACGCTCTTTCAACCATTGAGTCCTGAAACGAAATTGCAGCAGCTTTCCGAAGAAGATTATGGGGAGATGGTCGCTGATGTATTCGATCGCCCCGCAGAATTCATGCACCGCGAAATTGAACTTGCCAGTGTGGACATGACCATGCCAGAAATCGCTGCTGCGTTCAGCCGAGTTTTAGGAAAAACCGTCGAATACCAACAAATTCCGTTTGAAGCGTTTGAGCAGCAAATTGGAGAGGAATTGACCATCATGTATCGCTGGTTTGAGAACGTTGGCTATGCAGCAGATTTAGCACAGTTGAAGCGTGATTTTTCTGCACAGACCGACTTTGAATCTTATTTGCGCGATCACGGCTGGCAGAACCAGCTAGAAGTGCAGCCGCTGTCGGGCCAATGATTTCTTGGAACTACTAAACATAAGAGATAGCCATTGAATCAGGGTCTTTTTTTCGGAAGAAAACCACGCTTCACGATAAGTTGCAGCTTAACTCAAGGAACTTGCGTGGTCTCAAGGGAATGTTTGTTGAAGAATGAGAACAATGAGGTAAAAGCCAATGCGGTGAAGGTGGCTCCCTCATTCCCAAGGTACTTTGAAACTATCGCTTTTTAAGGAGTTGAAACAGTGATTTTGACTACAGCAGGTACGATTGAAGGCAAAAAAATTGTTGACCACTACGGGATAGTCAGTAGCGAAACTATCTTGGGTGCAAATATTTTCAAAGACTTTCTTGCAGGAATGCGTGACATGGTAGGTGGACGCTCAGCGAGTTATGAGAAATCTCTTAGAGAAGCTAAAGAGACTGCCCTGAAAGAGCTGACTGATCAAGCAAAAACCTTAGGTGCAAATGCTGTGATTGCCATTGCCTTGGACTACGAAACAATTGATTCTGGCGGTGGAAGCAGTATGTTGATGGTCGCCGTGAGTGGAACGGCTGTACGCTATCAGGAGCTTCAAACCGTTTAGAAGCTGACTTTTCAAGGGAAGTCGAGCGCACCAAGTAATCAGAGAGATAGGGATAGGGGAAAACTCAATTCCCCATCTTCCCCAGCCAAAAGATACCGTGGAAAGTTGCAGCTTAACTCAAGGAACTTGCGTGGGCTAAACGGAATGTCTGTTGAAGAATGAGAACAACGAAGTGAATGTCGAGTCAGTACCTTCGTTCGCATTGAAACCAACCCATACTGATTGAGGAGAAATTTTATGAGCACAATCACAACGCAAGATGGTACACAGATTTACTACAAGGATTGGGGATCTGGACAACCCGTTGTCTTCAGCCACGGTTGGCCTCTGAATTCTGATAGTTGGGAAGCTCAAATGCTGTTTCTAGCAGACCACGGGTTTCGGGCGATCGCTCATGATCGTCGGGGACATGGGCGATCGAGCCAACCCTGGAACGGCAATGAGATGGATACCTATGCTGATGATCTCGCGACGCTGATTGAAACGCTAGATCTGAGCGGAGCTACCTTAATTGGTTTCTCTACAGGTGGCGGTGAAGTTGCCCGCTATATCGGTCGCCACGGCACAGGACGAGTTGTCAAAGCCGCACTGATCTCCGCTGTTCCGCCACTGATGCTGAAGACAGAGAATAATCCTAACGGACTGCCGCTCGAGGTATTCGATGGGCTTCGCGCTGGCTCCCTAGCTGACCGATCGCAGCTCTACAAAGATCTCGCTAGCGGTCCCTTCTTCGGCTTCAACCGTCCAGGTGCCAAAGTTTCTCAGGGCATGATTGACTGGTTTTGGCTCCAGGGAATGCAGGCGGGACACAAGAACGCTTTCGACAGTATCAAAGCATTTTCTGAAACCGACTTCACGGAAGACCTCAAAAAGTTTGATGTGCCAACGCTGATTATTCATGGTGATGATGACCAGATTGTGCCAATTGGTGCGGCTGCGATCGCAGCCGCCAAACTGGTGAAGCATTCCATCCTGAAAATCTATCCAGACGCACCTCACGGTTTAACCGACACGCACAAAGAACAACTCAACAACGACCTTCTATCCTTTCTCAAGGACTGACACCGGACGTTGATGTGAGACATCTTTTTCAAAGGGATGAACCCCGGTGTAAGCATTGGCAATTATTCGCCGCAAGCATTGAGAACTGTATTTAAAGAGATTCAATTTTAGGAGTAGAACCCATGAAATTAAAGCCGATCAATCAGCAAGTCGTTGCCATCGTTGGCGCTTCTAGTGGAATTGGCAGAGAGACAGCTCTGCGGTTTGCCAAAAAAGGGGCAAAGGTTGTTGTTGCTGCTCGCGGCGAGTCTGGGTTGGCAACGTTGGTAGATGAGATCAAACAGTTGGGTGGAGACGCGATCGCCGTCATTGCTGATGTGAGCGAATTTGAACAGGTGAAAGCGATCGCCGACCAGACCATTGCCACCTACGGACGACTGGATACCTGGGTGCATGTCTCTGGTACCAGTGTTGTCGCCCCGTTTGACCAAGTCACACCGGAAGAATTTAGAAGAGTCATTGATGTCAACCTGAATGGGCAAGCCTATGGCGCGATGGTGGCTCTACCGCACCTCAAAAAAGAAGGAGGTGGCGCACTCATTCACGTTTCCTCATTAGCGGCAAGAGTTCCGTTTCCATTACAAAGTCCCTATGCAGCTTCCAAGCACGGCGTAGCAGGCTTTTTAGATTCCATGAGAATTGAATTGCAGCACCAAAAACAGCCAATCAGCGTCACGAATGTGATGCCCGCCATCACGAATACCCCCATTTTCAACAAAATTCGGACAAAGATGGGAGTCGCACCTGCTGGATTGCCGCCTTACAACAAACCCAGCACCGTTGCCGATGCCATTTTATATGCCGCTGAACATCCGACCCGTGACTTTGTTGTGGGTGATATGGGGCGAGTATTAGAAATGCTGCAACGCATTGCCCCATCGATTGTCGATCGCTTATTTCTCCAGGTTGGCTTTACCGCTCAACTGACAGGTGAGCCAAAATCGGCAGATGCACCCGACAACCTATATGCCCCAATCTCTGGTTACGACACCGTAGAGGGCGACTTTGGCAAGTTGAGCGTACCCAGCTTCACGGATTGGCTAGATAGAAACCCGTCGTTGAAGTGGGGCGCGATCACAGTAGTTGCTGCCAGCGGATTGATTGCCATGCTGGGGGGTATTTCAGGATAAAAACCGTGTTGTTATGGTGTCGCAACCGAACATGGCATGACGATCGGTTCCACGCTGATTGACCTCTGTAGCGTTGGCGACCTGCGGTTGCGATCGCCTAACCCACTCGATAATAGGTTTCAATTTTCTTTTACTGCAAACTCGATACCAATAACATTTTGGAGAGAACGATTATGGAAGGTTACGGGTCAACGGGGCTTGAAGGCTTACTTCAGAAAAGATACACAGTTAAGATCAGCGAGTACATTGGCAGCGGCTGGAAAACATTCAAGAAAAACCCTGTTGGGTTTGCTGGCTTTACACTTGTGTTTTTCCTGATTAACGTTGCGATCGCCAAAATTAGCCAGTCTGTCTCTCTGGAGGGGTTCATCAGCCTCTTAATTTCTGCTCCTTTAAATGCAGGCTTTTTAATCGTGGCGTTTAAACTTTTGAAAAATCGAGCCACAACGTTTGGTGATTTCTTCAGGGGTTTCAATAACTACCTGCCGCTTTTCCTGGTCAGTCTCGCTTCTAGCCTGGTGATTGGTATTGGGTTGTTACTGCTTCTCGTTCCGGGTCTTTACCTGGCAGTCGCCTACATCTTTGCACTGCCCTTAGTACTCGAAAGGAAGATGAACTTCTGGGATGGGATGGAGTTGAGCCGCAAGCTGATTTCCAAGCAGTGGTTCTCTTTCTTGGGCTTTGCTTTGGTGTTGATACTACTCAATCTAGCGGGTGTTTTGCTGCTGAGTCTGGGTCTGCTAGTGACGATTCCGATCAGTGCTTGTGCGATCGCTGCCGCCTATGCAGACATCGTGGGTTTACCACCTAGCAGTTCTGACTTTGAAAGCGGGGTTAGTACCTGAGTGCCTTTGCTGGGCGAATCTGCTTAAAGAAGGTGGATAGTTTTTGACCGATCACCTTTTTTATGGACGTCACTTAATGGCAGGTTTCAATTTTCTCTTAGTGCCAACTCAATGCCAACAACATTAGAACAAGCTATGAACGTTAACTCACAAACTGATGTTTTTGATGTCATCATCGTCGGTGGCGGCTCAGCCGGTTTGACTGCTGCCTTGATGCTCGGACGAGCCTGCAAACGGGTTTTGGTCTGTGATGCCGGAAAGCCACGCAACCAAGTTGCTCATGCTGCCCACGGTTTCTTTTCTAGAGATGGAATTTCACCTACAGAACTGCTGCAAATTGGACGAGAGCAATTGCGTGCTTATGATGGTGTTGAAATTCAGGTGGGTGAAGTGGTCGATGCTCAGAAATTGAGCGATCGCTTTCAAGTGACCCTGAGTGATGGCAGCCAGTTTGTCGGTCGCAAACTCCTGTTAGCCACGGGTATGAAAGATTCACTTCCGACAATTGATGGATTCACAGAACTCTGGGGTAGCAGTATTTTCCACTGTCCTTACTGCCATGGTTGGGAAGTGCGAGATCAACCTTTAGCAATTTATGGCAAAGGTGAGGTAGGACTTGAAATGACATTCATGCTGACCAGCTGGAGCCGCGATTTAGTGCTCTGTTCAGATGGTCCTGCCGAATTAACTCATGAGCAACGACAGCAGTTATCAGATTGGGGAGTTCAGCTACGCGAAGAAAAAATCGCTCGACTCGAATATCAAGACGACAAACTAAAAGGAATCGTCTTCACGAACAATGACGTGCTGCCCCGTTCCGGTATATTGCTGCGCCCTCCATCGTATCAGCACAGCCCTCTAGCCGCAAAGTTAGGGTGTAAGTTTGGCAGCAATGACATCATACAAGTAGATGAGAGTAAGCAAACCTCGATTCCTGGACTCTATGCGGTGGGTGATGTGTCTAGCCCTTATTCACAGATCGCCGTAGCAGTTGCGAGTGGAACGCTCGCTGCTGTGTCCATCAATCGCACCTTGACTGAAGAAAATCTGGCTCAGCTTAGGTAAATCAGCGATAAGGAGCTATAAGTCATGTTAAAGTCAGAGATTTTTGCATCAAATCAACAATTTATTGATGCTTGGAGTTACTTCACCAGTACATGCCCTAAAGGAGAAGTTTTAGAAGCGTATGAATTAGTCATCACCTGGAGCGGCACAGACAATTTCTTTATCAATGCCATCTTTCTGACTAAACCTGTTCGTGACGAGGCTGAGCTAGAAACAAAAATAAAAGTGGCTGTTGATTATGTCAAAAAGCGCAAGCAGCCCTGGTGGATGATAGTTGCTGAAGACTCGATACCAGAGTTCCTCAGTCCTCAACTCGATGAAGTCTTTGCTCGACAGGGGCTTGTTCCCTTACTCAGGATGACTGGTATGGCAACGGAGCAACTGCTTCCGACAAGACATCACTCGAAATTAAACTGTGTCAGTGTGAATAACTTGGAGATGAGACGAGCTGTCGCTGACATTAATGCGATTAGTTATAATCTTCCTCCTGCACCTTTTCGGGAGATTTTAGAACTTGATCAATTTTGGCAGGAGACGGTATTCGGTACACTAGGTTTTGTGGAAAATCAACCCGTGTCAACAGCGATCACGTTTCTGATCAACGATGAAGCTTATTTTCAAACTTATACCTGTTGATGTTAGATTCACATGGTCAATCGTATCCCAACAGTTAAACTGTCCATCCGTTGAGTGCTAGTGAGCAGTTTTATCTTTGTATGCTTGCTCATTGCAGGATATTTTGGATTGCGGACCCTGCGCCAAATATTGCTTCCGCTGCCCTTGGATCGTTGCGAAAGTAAACGATTCGAGTCTGCCGACTGGCAAGAGCGTTCACAATTCCACTCTCCCGCTGCTGTGCGCGGGTGCATGGTTGATGATCTGCTTAAGCGGCATACATTGGCAGGCAAGAGCCGTTCTGAAGTCATTGCTCTTCTGGGGCAGCCTGGCACGACGGATTACTTCCAGGACTATGATCTGGTCTACTGGCTTGGGCCAGAGCGAGGGCTGATGAGCATCGA
This sequence comes from Trichocoleus sp. FACHB-46, assembly GCF_014695385.1. Taxonomy (NCBI): domain Bacteria; kingdom Bacillati; phylum Cyanobacteriota; class Cyanophyceae; order Leptolyngbyales; family Trichocoleusaceae; genus Trichocoleus; species Trichocoleus sp. FACHB-46. The sequence goes on from NZ_JACJOD010000052.1 coordinate 23,303, forward strand.
CTCTGAATGGTTGATAATCCGGCTTGACGCTCAAGGTCGGGTGAGCGAGCATCAGTTGGTCACTGACTGAGATTTAACTATCGGCTATGCATTGGCAGATCTATTTTGAATTTTGAATTGGTTCGCGATCGCGTGTTACTCAATGGTATCGTGACAACTGCTGTGGCTGACGTATGAAGCACGGCAGCATCCAGAACAAAGTGTTGCGGGGATCTTAGAGACAGCGGAATGGCAAGTGTTGTTGTCATTTAACAAAAAGCGGCTCTTACGCATATTGGGTGAGCGCGAACGCCCGTTGCCACGATCGCAGCTGTCGCGTTTCTATAGCTCATACGGAGATTAGGTGGGTGTGATTGCCGGGAGTGATGTGGGCAAATTTTGAATGGTGGGATGGGAAGGGAATGGTGAAACAATAGGCAAGGCTAATGAGGCACTGCACTTGGGAAACCTCGCAGAGAACAGATAGGTACTTGCTACCGTTGCCAAACTATTCCTTTATCCTAGCTTTTGGTGAAGCGATCGCCCCAAAGACGCTCCCAGCCTTTTTCTTGAAGAGAGCGATCAGTGGCTGGATAAGTATTCCCTATGAAGCCTTAAGCGTAAACGAGTAGAGGTGTTTGTAAAGATGGCAGATGCGCAAATGTTGAGTGTGTAGTGAAGGCAACAAGTCAATCAGCGTCCAGTACAACGTTTCGTAATTTTGAAACTCTTATAAAGGAAGTCAGACATGGACATTTATCAGCAAATCTGGGATGCCGACCAAACTGGTAGTGGCATTAAACATTCAACGTATTGGTTCCTGCTGCTACAACCTCCATCACTTTGCCTAAAAACTCAATTCAATTATCAAACAAAGGTGGTGAGATTCGTTTACTAAATTGTGATGGACAAGTAGTGCATAGAGTGAGTTACACCCAAGGACAATCTCAAGAGCAAGGGCGTACCCTAGTTTTCTAGAGGGAGTTTAGGGATCTATCCTCATGTTTAATAGGGCGCGATGTACAACTAAGGTTTCATACGGAAGTTGCCGAAGCGGTAGAGTGTAGACAATACCTAGCGCGATCGCGCTAGGTATTGCACGCATCAGACAGCCTTACAGCTTCTGCTTTGATTCAAGGTTATGTGCTACTAGGCAAAGATCAAACTGTTGCTGTTGATGTCGCTCACTTGAATGCCAAGTAGCATTGCAGTTTCTTGACCTGCAATGCTAATCACAGTATCGTTCAGCCTTGCCCCAACACCTTGGGCGATCGCCACTTGAGCGGGTGTGGTGCCACCACTAAATCTCAGGAGATCGCGACCTATCTCAAAATTGGTGATCGTGTCTATGCCCTCTGAGGCTACCAACTCAAACTGGTCACGACCTCTGCCGCCTGTGAGTTGGTCTAGTCCTGCACCACCAATCAAGATATCATTGCCATGTCCGCCTAGAAGGGTATCATCTCCATCGCCCCCTCGCAGCAGATCATCGCCACTCAACCCTTCTAGGCGATCGCTGCCTCCTTGCCCGTTGATCACGTCCTTGGAGCCATTGAAACCTCTGACACGATTACCCAGGTCGTTGAGGAATGTGACTGAGTTGCGGTTAAAAATGGTGCGACGCTGACTATTGACATCAAAGACATCAAAGCTATCTCGGACAGCATTTTGGGCATTGAATAGGAGGTTGCCCAGTTTGCTCAAGTTCTCTAAATCTTCTAGGCGGAAGTTCTTGAGCGTAACTTGAGTTTGATCGTCGCCTACAAAGCTAATCACCAAATCGGTATCTTGTTGGGTCAGCAACAAGTTCCGGGCAGTTAAGCTTTCCCCATCAAACTTGAGTGTGTCAACCTCAGCGATCGCGCTGGCTGAGGGTCGGGTGTTTTTCCCAATACCCCCAAAATTGAGGATGGTTTTTGTGTCACCTAGAGCGATCGCAAAGCTGTTGTTTCCACCTGTAGCAAAGGCGGCAGGGTTGCGTGGGTCAAAGCTAGTAGTATCTATTTTGAGGAATTCAGGAAATGCAGTAGCGACGTTCTGCCAAGGAATGAATTTGAAATTGCTGCTGGCATTTTCGATCTCACCTTCATCGTTGATTGCCACAGCGGGATCGTTGTTGCCATCCTGTACCGCTAGCAAGCCAAAGGGAAACTGGGGGCCGAGCGGCACATTAATGATGTCTGCACCATCTGATTCTTCAACGCTGTCTACTCCATTGGAGCTGCCTACCGCAAAGCTACCAAGATAGTCGTTGTTGCCCTCTCGGCTAAAGACAGCGTAGGTGCTATCTCCCTGACTGGATGCCAACAGGTAGCCTGTACCGTTGTCGGCATAGTAGATAGTTAGCCCTTCAACATCGGCTTCTAAGATGCTGCCATTGGGTTTGACTGCCTCAATCAGCGTACCAGTTGTGCCGCTTGTTGGCTCTGCTGAAAATTTGAAAATACCGCCGTTTTCTTGCCCCACATAAAGATAGCCAAGTTCACGGTCTGCCACCATGCCCTCGACTTGAGCATCTTCTAGCTCACCACCAGCAGGAATTGGAACGGTGAGGGTTCGCACCACTTTAGCACTAACGCCGCCTGCCCCATCATCGATTAGCTCTAACTGAGCAACCTGGCTATTTTCTCGTTGGCTGACGAAAACATAAGACTTGCCGCTAAACGGACTGGTGTAGGTGGCTAAGCCATAGGCTGTCTGTTCACCATCGTCAATGCCAAAGATGGAAGCAGGAATTTGGTTGCTGGTGATATCTGCGAGTTGGCGGGTGGTGGGATTCACCTGGTAGATCGCCAATGTGTCATTCTCACGATCAGACGCGATCGCTAAGTCTACTTTCTGCCCACCCACCTTGAAGCCGTACATTAAATCTACGTTGTTGTAGCGTACATCTCCTGGTTCTCCTGGCAGGATGGTTTGTAGAATTTGTCCATTGAGGTCATAAACGGACAAACCACCATCTTTCAGCGTGCCGATCACCAAACTTTGAGCTGCATCGGTGGGATGAACATAAATGGCTGGATCGTCGGCATCTCCTGGCTGTTGGTTGTTTGGTGGTTCATCCAGATCAACCACAGGTGGTGTTTCTACAACAGGAGTGACACCGGGAGTAGTTTCGGTGTCGATCGCAAAGGCGAGAACTTGCGTAAATTGAGTAGAGCTAAAGTTGTTGTCGCTGACTACAATGAGCGATCGCCGTCCATCGGGCAATGTGTCGCCCAGGGTAATGCCTTCGATATTGTCGAGGGTGAGGCCCAAGTCAGCAAAGTCAAGCAGGAGACTCTTTTGAGCCACAGGATTGACTTCTAACCCGGTTAAACTATCGACGCTGCTCACGTCGGTGGCTCCCTGTAACTGTACCTGATAGAGCTTGATGCTGTTGCCAACTCCGGTGGAGAACGATCGCTCCAGGCTTAACAGGGTTCCGGTGTTGTCGAGTGCCAGTAAATCAACCAAGCCATTGGTTTTGAACTGACCCGCAGGCACGCTCTCTACCTCAACTGGGTCAGTGATGTAAACAAATTCCCCGACGGGTTGTCCGGTAGTCAGGTCATATTTGAGAATGCGGGAAGGGCTGGCAACGCCTAAGCCTGCGGCTGCACCATCCTGTGCTAGAGCGTTTTCAGTAGCGGTGTAGAGAAAATGGCGATCGGGTGTGATGGTCAAGCTCTCAAACGCCAGGTTGTTGCGAATGCCTTTCGTGGGTGTGAAAGGCTGGTCAGCGTTGGTAATTGCTCCATCTCCATTGAGGTCTTGAAATGGGGTAGAGGGTAAGAATTTGTCAGGAATAGGCAAGGTGCTGAGTTGCTTGCCAGTCGCCAGGTCAAATTCATTCACAAATGGATTTGTCACCCGTCCTGCCACTGGATTGGCTTCTCCTTCTGAGGAGATGTAAACGGTTCCTTCATCCGTTAGGCCAATGCCTTCGAGGTCAATGCTGAGGGCTGCAAACGGATTACCATTGGCATCTGTAAGGGTTGTGACATCTTGAAACGTGAGATCACCCGTGTTTAATCTACCGTCGCTCAGATCGATCTGGAGGGTGTAGAACCGAGCGGGATTAAACTGGCTGCGATCGTCTGAAATGCTGTAGTAGACTTGCTTCTCCACGTCGTAGGTGATACCTGACAGTCCACCCACTTGAGTGCCCGCAAAGGTGAAGTTTGTCGGGAAGGTGACTTCGCCCAAAAACTCTATCTCTGTCACGCTTTGGCGATCGATGTTTGGGGCGATCGCCACATCTGTCCACACCAAACGATGGTCAGAACTGGGAAACCCACCGGGAACATTGGGATTAAAGTTGCCAACTAGCGGAAACAAAGGATCTTCGCCGGGCGGCCAAAATACCCCTGCATCTTTAATTTCCAGGTTGGTAGAAGGGAGCACATAATCAGCTCGCAGGTTGCCAGGGGTTGTATCGGCAAAGTCTGCGGTGTCAAAGGCTGGATTGCCTTGATGGGTGGTATTGGCACCACCTTGCCGTGCCGCTGCATCGGGGCCACCTGCGCTCGACGGGGTGACGGATGTATTAACCAGCGGATTTTCTAGCAGTTGTTGAATGGCAAAATCAACGCTGTCGCCATCAAACGGGTCGGCATTCTGATCGCCCATAATCACAAAGCGCGAACCAGAAGCCAAACCGCCCCCATTTCCCTGATCGTCGTAAATGTAGTCTCCTTTTCCAGGCGTAATGTAGTCAGCCCAAAAGCGGATTTCGTCGTGGTTGCGTTTGCCGTTGCGGTCTTCGGCTCCATCAAACACGGGCGGGGTGGGATGGCTAGCCAGAACGTGGATAGTTTCACCGTCTACTTCGATTGGTACATCCCAGTGGCTTTTGGAGGAAAGACGGAAGATTTCTAGCTCCTCAGGAGAATACCAATCGTTGGGTGTAGGTGTGGTTGGATCATCAGGCAGCAGCGCCCCTGGCATGTCTTTCCACAGAAAGTTCTGGAATGTGCGAACTTGCTCCGTGGCGATCGGATATTTTGAATACACCACCATGCCAAACTGACCGGGAAATGCGCCAAATCCTAAGGCATCATCACCCCCGGCGATCGCACCATTGTTATTCAGGTCAAATCCAGACGGAATCCCAGTGTTAGAAGGTGCAACATAGTAGTAAGGATAATCAACCGGATTAACTCCGTTTTGGCTGACGCTGAGGTAATTTTGCCGAAACAGATCAGCGGCTTGGTTGCCAGCATCATAGTCAAACTCGTTTACCAGCACCACATCTGGGTTGACTCGCTGGATAATTTCGGCGATCGTTTTTGCTTGTGTATTGTTCGGTGTAGATAGATCGGTGATTAGTTGCCCAACGCTGTTGCGGTTTAAGGAAGCATTAAACGTAGCAAAGCGAATCGCTTCTGAAGAGGTCATAGGAAAGTCCTGATAGAGTTGGAAAATAGGGGCTGTAATGTTTTCGGTGTTGCAAAATTTCCAAAAAAGGGTGGATATTATCCACCCCAAGGCGCTTCACCTTAAGCAGCGACAAAATCGATCGCCGTAATGTTGTTAGTGGGAATGCCGTTTAGCGTTGCCAGCAATTCGTTGGTTGCTGTCACACGGATCAATGTGTCATTGGCATTGCTTGCGATCGTCAGTTGACCAAATGTGAGATCACCTACTAGAGCTAGAAAATCTGTACCATCTTGGAAATCCTGAATGGTGTCTCTACCTGCACCTGCTGCTAGCACAAAGCGATCGCTACCATTACCACCATTCAACGTGTCTTGACCTTGACCACCATTCAGGAGGTCATCACCATTGCCACCGTTGAGAATGTCATTGCTGATTTGGCCTAGCAGGATATCATTGCCATTGCCGCCACTGAGGGTGTCATTGCCGTTACCCCCATTGAGGGTGTCGTTGCCGTTATCGCCGTTGAGTTCGTCTCTACCAGAGGTGCCGCTGAGCGTATCCTCTCCATTGCCACCATTCACGACGTTGAGAGCGCTCGCCAACTCTGCACCAACCAGAACAGGATCATGATCCGAGGAGCGATAGGGGGTAGGCTCATAAAGCCCAGCAGGATTGAATTCCTGGTTATAGTCTAAGATTCTGGGTTCATCGGTGTTGATGTGCCATTCGGTGGCTCCGGTGACCTGCTCGCTGAGGCTGGCAGTGCTTAGCGCATGATCTAATCGTCCAGACTGTCCCGCAAAAACATAGGAGTAGGGATTCTCAATGAATCTGCCTAACTCGTCTACCAAGCCACCGTTCCGCAATACGTCGATCGGGTCTTCTTCTCCGTAAGCGTTGAGATCGCCTAAAACTAAGACATCACTATCGCCTGTGGTGGTCTTTAGCTTATTCACGAAGCCGAGCAACGCTTCTGCCTGCTGTACGCGCGTAAAGTTAAATGCTCCTTGACCGTCTCCTCGGTCTGCGTCTAAACCTTCGCCGGTCCCACTCTTGGACTTGAGATGGTTGATTACGGGAGTAAAGGTTTCACCGTTGGCGTTCAATACAAAGGTTTGAGCGACAGGCAGACGATTGTAGACGGCATCTGGATCGCTGAGTGCCGTACCTACTGGAGTGACAGTTTCAGGCTTGTAGATAAAAGCGACTTTAATTTCGTCTGTTCCCGTTCCAGTAGCAGGGTCACGGATATAGTCGTAGACTTTTGTGCCTAACGAGGCGTTGAGCCGATCAACCAATTCGGCGATCGCTGATTCTGAACCATCTCCATCATTTTCGATTTCAATCAGACCCACCACATCGGCATCAAGCGCCGCGATCGCACTGACAATTTTGGCACTCTGCCGCTCAAACTCTGCGGCTGTTGTCGCACCACGCGAGGTTGGGAAGCCACCGCCGTTACCATCGCCATTGAAATAGTTCAGTACGTTGAAACTGGCTACCTTGACATTGCCTCCCACTTCTTCAGGCGCGGCTGTGCGGGGATTAGAGTCAACGAAGTTTGGGTCTTCAGTGGGTTGTAATCGGTAGTTATTAAACCCGAAGCCCAAGACCCCGGTCAGTCCTGCCACTGTGCTGCCGACTCGTAGCGTGCCGTCTTCAGTCAAAAAAGGAACCGTCGCAGGGTTCTGAGTATTGCTGCCATCATCGAGCAGAATATCACGCAAGTTATTGGCATTTTGCTGCTCGGTCACAGCGGCAATGTTGTTTTCGTCGTTCTCGGTTTCAGTAGTCGGGATATCAGTCGGGTCAATGAATTCGGTCGGATTGAACAATCGTCCTTCTGACGACAGCACCACTTCGCCAAACCGCCCCAGATTGAAGTTTTCAGTCACGGTCAAGGTTTCGGGGAAGGTGACCAGCATGCCCTCATAGCGCTCTAGGTCAGTCGCTGTGGTGACAGGCAAACTCGCCGCGATCGGGGTGACTACTCCGGAGCCAACGATGCTCAAGCCACTGATGTTGTCGAGTTGCGTCTGGTTAGAAAATTCTGAAACTCGCCCGGTGAGCCGCACCGTTTGACCTGCACTGACATCGATGCTGTTGGGCGCAAAGACAAAGATACCGTCTGAGGTGGCTGTATCGCCATCTCCTCCTGCCTCTTGCACATAAAAGCCATTCAATCCACTGCTACCCTGAAAGTCGCCCGTAACCACCGCTTCGACCGTCACGGTTTGCCCAACTTTAGTACTAGCTGCCCCGCTTCCCTGAATTTCATAAATTTTGGTCAGAGCCACATCGTTGTCGATCACACTGACATTGAGATTGGCAATCGGTGTGAGGCTGTTGGAATAAGCGGGGTCAGCGCTATTGGTGATGCTGTGGGTAATCACCCCAGTATGGGGAGAACCTTCTACTTCTGGATCATTGATGGCTCGAACCGTGATGGTTTGTGGCGTTGTATTTGCGAATGTCAGGTTTAGAGAGTTGAAGAAGTTGACGCCATCGGCGCTGATTTGAGTTTCTGCGTCAGCGGCGATCGCCACTTCTACGGCACCTGTAGGGGCTGTGTTGAGCGCGATCGTGTAGGTATCGGCGGTTTCACCCTGCTCGTTAACCTCAGTGCTGTTGTTAGATTGGGCGATCGTCACGCCTGCTCCAGTCGCCGGGGCAGCGCTATAGCTGCCTAATCCATCGAAGGTATCCGTCGCGAAGCCATCCCACTGCCCGTTGGAGTCAAAGGCATCAGTAGGATTGGTATCGCCACTAGTAACATTGCTGTCACGTCGCAGAGTGTTGTCTGCGGTGCTAGTTAGCCCCGTTCCCCATTCTGTACCAGGGTCAAACCCAATCTGACCAATGGAATCAAGAATTGTGCCACTGGTGCCACCCTGCCGGAGAACGATCGCATCATCTCCGTTAAACCAGCCTGCTCCGTTGGTTTGATCTGCCTGGGCCAAAATCGTGGCGTTAGCATTGCTTTGAGCGAGCACAAACACATCGCCCGCAGCCACACTGCCTGTTAAGGGAATAGTCAGCCCTGCGGTCAAGCTACCGTTGAAGTAAAACTGAACCACATAGTTACCAGCAGTTAGATCGATTGCTGACCCTGTGCCATTGAAAATTTCCAGGGCTTTATTGTTGCTGCTGCCCTCAATGTATTCCGAGAAAAGTAGAGCCATCGAAATCTCCGTAAAAGCTACGATCTGGTCACCGCCCCAACCCTATATAAATGTCACAGCGACATTAAGGGATGAATATCCCTCGATTAAAAGGTGCGTAAATTTACTAAAATTTTCAAAGCACCTGCTATCCAAACTGTTTACAGCAGGTCTACCCAGATTCAGTTCACACCAGGATTAGCCGAAAGCTCTCTGAATCACTGCGTTTGTCGGGAGGCGTTGCTGAAACAGTAATGAACTAAGCTGGCAGCGGCACCGTTCGATACCTTAGATAGTGGAGCAGCAAGTGCTGTGAACACTTCAACATCTCGACTGACTTGGAGTAACACAAAGTCTTGCGGTGCAACCGAGCTAGATAATGCCGGAGGCGAGTGTTCTCTCCTTCCACCGGAAAAAGTGGTTTGGTCTTCGCTTAACCCTGATTACTGGCCTACTCAACTATGAACTGGTACATCCTTCATGATTCATGCACGAGGTCTATTACTGTTTCAGCAACGCCAGGAGTAATTCAATCATCAACGACATTGAGGAGACGATCGCCATCCAAGTTGAGAATATTTTTTATGGCAGTCATATCAATCTCTCCTAGGAAACTAAAGGCGTCAGTAATCTCGTCTCTCACGCCTGACCCGGATCATCCCTATCGAGCGATCGCTGAGACTACTTACAAGTTAGGACTACAAGCCTCAGCCGATGTGATGGTTAATTCCTGCCTATACGCGATCGATACATGAGTCGATGTGGTGCTTGGTTCTATTGGCACACTACGCTGTGTCAATTTTGTGTCCAATAAGGATGAAAGAATAGCTCTCACAGTATCCAAAGAGTCTCTAGAGCTTGACTTTAGATTTTGTTAATAATTAAACGAAGATTACTCGCTGCATAAAGAATACTTAACCTGACCATGTGACGCTAAGGTTGAGTCTATCGGAGGTGTGAGTTTTTACTTATCCATCTTGCTTCCCAAGATATAGGGCTCATCAGTTCTCGGTTGAGAGCATCATGATGTTGCTTCTTGTTTTAGGTAGCAAGGAGCATGTTGTGCTGCTTCTAGCCATAACTTGCTCAACCCAGCTTCTACAGCCTTAAACCTCACTAGGTTAAGGTGACATAGATCACTGATTAAGTAATCACTCATATCTATGTAGACAATTGTGAAAGAGTTTTAATTTTAGTTTCAGTATTTTTCGGGAATAACTCGAAAAGCCCCTGAAGTAGTTCTCTGCGGTTTTTCATTCAAAGGAGGTTATCAAGAAAGATTGAAATTTATCTCACTACTTTTCCGGAAGTAACGAGAGAAAGACTGAAGCACTCCTTCAGTGAATTCCGAAACCTTGAGAGCGAACTCGTATCATTTAGTGAGTTTCTGAGTGGAACACTGAAAGCGCCATAACAGAGCGCCTGTGTCCCCTGGTTCAAGATGTGATTGAGCACATACTTGAACTTCAAACCAAGCAATTTTGCTAGCAGTATCTACGCTGTACTGGGAGATTGAATTTTATCAATCTCTCGCAGATGCTTGCGCCTCCAGGGGAAAGTATCAATCACAATCGTCGTTATTTGCTTTTGAGAGGACATCACTCATGCTAGAAATCTTAGAAAAAGTAGAACAGCCCGTTCAATCTCAGCAGAGCATGCTTGTAAGAACTGAGAAGGTTTTCAAGCGCATGTTTGAGAATGTTTGCCAAGCGATCGAAGAAATAGATGGCACTCAATTTCAAGAACAACGTTGGACCAAAGATGAGAACGGCGAATGGGTAGAAGGTGACAACAACAACGGCATCACTTACATTGACATGGCGCTGCGGAATGGCAATGTCTTTGAAAAGGTTGGTATCAACTACGTATCTATGCAAGGCGAACTACCTCCTGGTATGACCTTTCAAGGCTCAGATGTAGTGATGGCTGATCCTGCCAATGGGATGCCGAGTGGAAAAGGAACTCCTTTTTTCGCCTCGAGTACAAGTGTCGTCATCAATGCACTGAACCCCATGGTCCCTACAGCCCATGTGAACTACCGTTATTTCCAAATTGGCGATGGGACACAGCCTGGTTCTTGGTGGTTTGGTGGTGGTGGTGATTTGACACCCATTTATCTATTTGAAGAAGATGCGGTGCATTTCCATCAAGTGCACAAAGATGCCTGTGACCAGCATGACCCCACATTCTACCCACGCGCTAAAAAAGCGTGTGACGAATACTTCTATCTTCCCCATCGTGGTGAATGTCGAGGTGTCGGTGGCATCTTCTTCGATTACCTGCAAGACCGTGATGCTGAATCTCTCTTTTCTTTAGTGACAACCTGTTCTGAAGCATTTCTTCCAGCTTACATTCCAATTGTTGAGAAGCGTAAGAATATGGAATTTACCGAACAGCAGAAGTATTGGCAGCGTCTCAGACGTGGACGTTACGCCGAGTTTATCCTCCTACATGACAGAGGTGTTCGCTTTGGTCTAGCCAGCGGCATCGTTAATACTCAAAGCGTCCTCAATTGTATGCCTGGGGAAGCTTGCTGGAACTACAGCGACCAGCCCATCCACGGCAGCCGAGAGGAGAAGCTTCTAGAAGTACTCAGAAACCCCCACGAATGGGTCTAAAAGGTCTCTCTGCTTGCAGTGTGACAAGTCCGCTGGCTCCAGCTAAATCGTATTGTGGCAATTTGTAGCTCTAGTAATCACCCAATGTTTAGGTTCACCCCAGTCAGTCGCTCTTCTGATACTCCGACCCAGGAAGTAAGTATCGTTATGGCCTGCCTTTTTGCTAACAGGCAAATCGTTTTTGCAGTGATTCTCCTTTACTCCTTGGCCCACTCCTAAGTGGTGGTCTCTATTTAGCCAAAGAGGCTGAGTCTAGGATCGCTGTCGCAGTTAAACAGGTGGAGATCAATCACTTTTCGTCAATAATCTCCACCTTCAAGCCACTAAAAACGAGCTGCATGGATTGGTTGATCTATTAACGAATGACATAGGAATCGTTGATATCGTCAAAGCTGAATAATCACAAAACCAAAATCTGAGGAATTCACAAATGGAGAACATTGTAGGTATTGGCGACATCCAAATGGCTGATGTGATGAAAATGGATTCATCAAAAGCCTTAAACATGTTTAGAAATCGATTTGCAGCCTTCAAAAAGCTAGCCGATGAAATAGGCGAGGATGAGGCATTTGAAAAAATGATGGAAGCCTATCCTGCCCAACAAAAGGCATTCATGGGTGCTTTTATTGATAACACTGCCTTAGCTAAAGGCTTCACTGATGCGATTCCAATTTTTCGTATCATGGGTTTTACGATGGATGTCGTAGATATTTCTCAGGAAGGAACAGATGCTGTACTCGAGATTCAGCGAGTTTGTCCAGTTCTTTCGCTCGCAAAAGAGTATGGTCTAGAAAACCCCTGTCGCGCTCTATGCGAAATGGAACAAGAAGCGACTAGAAAGGCTTTCCCAGGCATGAAGGCTGCAATTATCAGCAGACAAGCAGCAGGTGACTGTGTTTGTATGTTTAAGTATGAAAGACCAGCTAAGAATATAACGGCTACACCTCAGAATAGCCAAAACCTGATTTCCCGGATTTTTGACTTGATTAAGCTGGCTCCTAAAATTGTGCAAATTGGAATTAACCTGCTGAAGAACCGATTCTCTCAGGGCTAATTACGATTTTTCTGAAATTTTTGTTCTGACGGCCAATCGGGTTGGCCAATGATTGAAGACAGACCCTTTCACACCTTTTATGAACAACATCGTCAAGGACCTCCAATATTTAGTTTCGGGTGAGGTTAGTAGTAGACCTGAAATGCTTGCAGAGTTTTCTCAAGACTTCGGGAATGTATTTCACAAAAAGCCACAGGTTGTTGTCCGCCCTCACTCAGTTGATGATGTTGTTAAAACAGTTAGGTATGCTCATCAACAAGGGCTGATTATTTCTCCTCGTGCCACAGGACATTCGTTAAGCGGCCAATCCTTGAGCCAAAATGGAATTGTTTTGGATATGAGGAGTCTGAATCAGATTCACAAGATTCACAAAGACGCCCTTTACTTTAAGGCGGATGCAGGAGTTTCCTGGGGGCAAGTGGTAAATGCTTGTACACCCGATGGTTTAGTGCCTCCTGTCCTCACCAATTACTTCAATGTTACGCTGGGTGGCACTCATGCGGCAGCAGGTGTGGGTGCTTCATCTTTTCGCAATGGAACGCAGGCTAGTAACTGTCTTGGTTTAGAAGTTGTCACGGCAGAGGGTGAGATTGTTTGGTGTAGCCCTGAAGAAAATAGTGAACTTTTTCATCATGTACTTTGTGGTTTCGGTCAATTTGGAATTATTACACAAGTACAGCATAAGCTCAGGCGATATCCTCCACTCACCCGCACATATCTACTCTTCTACGATGATCTAGATGCTCTTTTGCATGACAAAAAAGCTTTGGTCCTTGAAAAAAGAGTTGATCATCTAGTATCTTTGCCCATCCCCTGCGTCCAGGGAGTTTCTAGAGCTACGGGCATTATGCAACCTCTGATTCAATGGTTCTATACATTGCAGATCACCATTGAAATGAGTGCTGAAGACGCAGTAGATGACAGAGAAGTCCTGGCGGGATTGAATTTTTACCGTCATATCCATACAGAAAATCTGGATTTTGAGCAGTTTATTGCACCAACCATTCAGGTTGAGACTGCTGCAAATCTTGCCCATCCTTGGACCGATGTATTTCTTCCAGCATCCACTGCAAAGAACTATATCGAAACAGCACTCCAGAAGTTACCTTCGTTCCTCGATGTCAGTCGAACTCCAATGGGCTGCTTCTGTTTGGTCAATCGTGATAACAGAACACCCATGTTTGCTTTACCAGACGAAGAGTTATTGATAGGCTTCGGAGTTTATCCCACCATCCCGCGATCGCAGCTTCAGCCTGTCTTAGCTGAACTTAGTAAGCTGAGTGACTTAAGCTTTGAGATGGGTGGTAAAAGATACTTGACTGGCCTGGTGAATTTTGAGACACAACAATGGCAACGCCAATTTGGTGATTATTGGCCCACAATTCATGAGATGAAGAAGAAGTATGACCCTCAAGGGGTATTGAACCCTGGCTTTTTCCAAAAAGAATGGATAGCAGAACCGCTCATCAGCCAAGAGCCTCAGACTATTCCTCAGACTATTAGCGAAGACCTTACGTCTGAATTTCCAATCCAGACTCAACCTCTAGAAGAGGCTGCTAGTAAACCGATGGTTGGGGCTGCTACTTCTACAAAGCTGTCCTCTCTGCAAGCGATCGCTTTAGCAATGCTGGCTCTGCTCTTTTTGCTGTTCTTCAACGAGTCATTGGTAGGTTCAGCCTAATATCAGCCAAGAGTATCCCAACAATGTTTCAACGCTTGTAGCCAAGACCTACTTACTGGCTACAGTACACAGATTTTTCGTGGGATTTTTGGATATTGTTTCCCAGCCCTCTCAAGTTCTTGAAACTGAGAGCAACATTTGCTGGCTTCAATTAAGTAATGTTCAAAAACTTCCACAGCAAACATTTCCAATCATTACGTGATCTCTGAGACGGAAGAAAAAACTTCGAGGGAGGATGCATAAACCATGAATATCGCAGTAATTGGTCTTAGTCACAAAACAGCTCCGGTTGAAATCCGCGAGAAGCTGAGCATCCCTGAAGCCCAGATGGAAAAGGCGATCGCAGAGCTATGTAGCTATCTACATATTGAAGAAAGCGCTATTCTCAGCACTTGTAACCGTCTAGAAATTTATGTTGCTGCTAATGCAATAGAGCAAGCAACTCAAGAAGTTGCCCAGTTTTTGTCCGAGTATAGTCGCTTGCCTCTGAACCAACTATGCCAACACCTCTTCATTTTGCAGCAACAGGATGCAGTCAAGCATATGATGCAAGTTGCTTCTGGCCTAGATAGCTTAGTAATTGGTGAAGGGCAGATCTTAGCCCAAGTTAAGCGTGCTTACACATTGAGCCAGCAGTACAGTGGCATCAAATGTGTTCTGAATCAGTTATTTAAGCAAACCATTACAGCCGCAAAGCGAGTAAGAACAGAAACCTCGATCGGAACAGGTGCCGTTTCAGTCAGCTCCGCTGCGGTAGAATTAGCCCAACTCAAGCTCCAAGACTTATCAACTTGTCGCGTGACAGTGGTAGGTGCAGGTCAAATGGCTCGGCGATTGATCCAACATCTTTTAGCGAAAGGGGCTGCCCAACTTTCAATTGTCAACCGCTCTCTCGAGACAGCTCAGGAACTAGCTAATCAGTTTAGTAATGTGTCAATACCATGCTACTCATTGATTGAACTGATGCCGATCGTAGCCGACTCAGATATTGTTTTCACTAGCACTTCCTCAACAGAGCCGCTGTTGGATAGAGCCAGGCTGAAAGTAGCTTTAGCAGCCAATCAGCCTTTAATGCTATTTGACATATCAGTGCCTCGCAATGTAGATGCAGATGTGAATGAACTAGATTCTGTTCAGGTTTTTAATGTTGATGACTTAAAGACCGTTGTTCTTCAGAATCAAGAAACTCGACGGCAGATGGCAGTAGAAGCCCAGGGCTTGATAGAAGAGGAGGTACAAGCGTTTTACAATTGGTTGCGCTCACGGGAGACTGTCTCTACGATTAGCTGTTTACGAGAAAAAGTGGAAATAATTCGGGAGCAAGAACTAGAGAAAGCGCTATCTCGTCTTGGTTCTGAGTTTGCTCAAAAACATCAGATGGTGATTGAAGCGTTATCTCGAGGTATTGTCAACAAAATTCTTCACGAGCCGATGGTAAAACTGCGTACACAGCAGGATTTAGAAGCTCAACGTCTTGCTATCCAGACTCTACAAGCTCTGTTTAACCTTGGTACAGAAGAGCAACGATACAGACCTGTGGTCAAAACCTCTTCTCAAAACTGAGTGACATTGTTTTGAAGTATTGGATAGCTTCTTATTAGTTGGATAATTCCCTAGTAATGATTGAGAGAAAACAATCCGAATCAACTGCTCTTTCTACTCAATGGTATTAAGCAATCTATGTAAGCCTGATTGTGGCTTGGAGCAAGGATTCACTGAGCTAAATGTAGGAGTTAAGAGTGCTCAAGAACTTTTGGTATGCCTGTGAGTTTAGCTCGGCAGTGACCGCTAAACCAAAACAAATCGTGATGCTAAATCAAAGATTTGTTCTCTACCGTAACTCTAAAGGGCAAGTCGTTGCACTTCAAGATCGCTGCCCTCATCGAGGTGCCGCTTTTTCAGTCGGTTGGGTAGAAGGTGACTGCATTGTTTGTCCTTATCATGCCTGGAAATTTCAGTCTGATGGTACCTGTGTGGATATCCCTGCTAATCAACCTGGAACTCCTATTCCGAGGGGAGCTCGTATAGACGGCTATGCAGTGCAGGAGAAATATGGTTTTGTTTGGCTATTTTATGGGGATTTATCAGAAGCAGAACGTCCTCCAATCCCGCCCCTTCCAGAATTTGAAGATCCGAGCCTCCACAAAATCTTCTTTGAGTATGAACTAAATGCTCACTACACCCGTACCCTTGAGAATGATATGGACATGTCCCATGTGTCTATTATTCATACTCGTTCCTTTGGTAATGGGTTTGAACCAGAACAAAAGATGGAAGACTATGACCTGCATACGGAAGCGTGGGGAGGCCATGTTGATGTCAATGTTGAAAATTACACTCAAGCAAAAGACTTATTCAAATACGTCTTTCGGCCATCGAAATCAAAAGTGAAGGTTAGCCTGGGTTTTTATATGCCCAATATCACTCGGCTTGTTGTTGACTTTGGGCGTGGCAAAATAGTCAACTTTACGGTTCATGTCCCTGTTGACGACAGTACTACCATTACTAAGCGCATTCAGTTCCGCAATTTCCTAACCACTCGCTTGGCGGACCCTATTTTTCAAAGGGCTGCTTTTAAGGTTGTGATGGAAGATAAGGCAGTTGTTGAGTCTGAATATCCCAAAGCAGTACCAGATAGATTGACTGATGAAGTTCATGTGCCTTGTGATAGCCTATCTCTTGCTTATCGCAAACTTCGTCAAAAATGCCTGGCAATGGGTTGGGGTCTCAATTCAGATCAAAACCAACTAAATTCTTCAAATTCTGACTTGGCAGTGGTTTCAGAGCTGACATTCAACTAAATTGCTCTGTAATTTCTTGGACTGACAGCATATCTTTCTATGTCACCACTTGTTTTGTCTTCTATTCTTAACGTAAGGAGAAATGCATGAAGAATGATCTCTTGCTACGAGCCACGCTGGGTGAAGTGGTGGAGCGCCCGCCTGTCTGGATGATGCGCCAAGCAGGCCGCTATATGAAGATCTACCGGGAGTTGCGTCAGAAGTATCCTTCCTTTCGGGAGCGATCGGAAAATCCTGATTTAGCAGTGGAAATCTCTCTACAACCGTTCCATGCCTTTAGACCTGATGGTGTGATTATGTTCTCGGATATCCTCACGCCACTCCCTGGAATTGGCATTCCCTTCGACATTATTGAGAGCAAGGGTCCGGTATTTGAGGCTCCCATCCGCACTCAGGAGCAAATTGATGCGCTGACACCTCTTGATCCAGAGGCCTCTCTGCCCTTTGTGCGTCAGATTCTCCAGACGTTGCAGAAAGAAGTGAATGGTGAAGCAACGGTGTTAGGATTTGTGGGCGCACCTTGGACACTGGCAGCCTATGCGATCGAAGGCAAAGGCTCAAAAGATTACGCCATTATTAAGCGTATGGCTTATACAGAGCCAACCATGCTGCATCAGTTTTTGGGTAAGTTGGCAGAGGCGATCGCGACTTATGCTTGCTACCAGATTGAGGCAGGGGCACAGGTGGTGCAACTATTCGATTCTTGGGCAGGACAACTCAGTCCTCAAGACTTCAAGAATTTCTCTCTCCCCTATCTGCAACAGGTCGTCCGCCACATTAAAGCCACTCATCCAGAAACGCCGCTGATTCTCTACATCAACAACAGCGCTGGTCTTCTGGAACTGATGGTGCACTCCGGTGTCGATATTGTCAGCGTAGACTGGACGGTGGATATGTCTGTCGCCCGTCAACGCCTCGGTGCCAACATGGGCGTGCAAGGCAATATGGACCCCTGCATCCTGTTTGGTCCCCAAGAATTTATTCGTCAAAACATCTTAGATACGGTGCTCAAAGCAGGAACTCAGAAGCACATCATGAACCTCGGTCACGGCGTACTGCAAAACACGCCAGAAGAGAATGTGGCTTTCTTCTTTGAAACCGTTAGACAACTCAACTACTCCTCACTTTTGGGCTAATTGTCATGACACAAACTCAAGCTACTGACTCTCCTGCTATCCATTCCACTCGTACCGTCCGCATCGGTTCTCGGAAAAGCCAACTCGCCCTAGTGCAAACCTATTGGGTGCGTGATCAGTTGCAGCAACGCTTCCCTGGTATCACGTTTGAAGTCCATACCATGTCTACCCAAGGTGACAATATCTTGGATGTAGCTCTGGCTAAGATTGGCGATAAGGGACTGTTTACCAAAGAGCTGGAACTCGGTATGTTGAACCGAGAGATTGACTTTGCAGTGCATTCACTGAAAGATCTGCCGACCAATCTCCCTGAAGGTTTAACTCTAGCTGCGGTGACCGAGCGAGAAAACCCAGCTGATGCTTTGGTGGTGCAGGAAAAATACAAAGGTTGTCAAATTGATACGCTACCCGCTGGGGCTGTCATTGGTACTTCTTCGCTGCGACGACTGGCTCAATTACGACACCTGTTTCCCCAATACACCCTCAAGGATGTGCGCGGTAACTTGAACACCCGCCTTGCCAAACTAGATGCAGGCGAATATGATGCTCTGATTTTAGCGGCAGCTGGTTTGCAGCGCTTAGGCATGAGCGATCGCATTCACCAAATCCTTCCGGCTGAGGTTTCGCTCTATGCAGTCGGACAGGGAGCTTTGGGGATCGAATGCCGTGCTGATGATGTAGAAGTTATATCCCTTCTGAAAGCGATCGAACATATCCCTACTCGCGATCGCGTTTTGGCTGAGCGGGCTTTTCTGCGAGAACTTGAGGGAGGGTGCCAAGTACCGATTGGGGTGCATACCCAGCTCGACGGCGAAACGTTAGCCTTAACTGGGTTGGTTGCCAGTGTCGATGGTCAACAGTTACTCAAAGATACTGTCATTGGTTCTGCAAATGAGGCAGAACAGGTTGGTATTCAGCTCGCCCACAGTTTGCGGCAGCAAGGAGCTCAGGAAATCCTCGATCAAATTTTTGTAGCTGCACGGCACTAATACTATGTTTCCAATTCATCGTCCTCGTCGGCTCAGAAGCAATCCGCAACTCCGGCGGATGGTATGCGAAAACGTTTTAACCACTCAAGACCTGATCTATCCTCTCTTTGCGGTTCCGGGTACCAGCATTGCCAAAGAAGTGGTGTCGATGCCTGGTGTCTACCAGTTATCTATAGACAAAATTGTCGAAGAAGCCAAAGAAGTTTACGACCTGGGAATTCCAGCCATCATCTTGTTTGGCATCCCAGAAGATAAAGATGCAGAAGCGACGGGAGCTTGGCACGATTGCGGCATTGTGCAAAAAGCTGCGAGTGCAGTTAAACAAGCCGTTCCCGACCTGATCGTGATTGCCGATACCTGCTTATGTGAATACACCAATCACGGTCATTGTGGCTATTTGGAACTGGGTGACTTAACGGGAAGAGTCTTGAATGACCCCACCCTAGAACTACTCAAGAAGACCGCTGTGGCTCAAGCCAACGCAGGGGTAGATATCATTGCACCTTCTGGGATGATGGATGGGTTTGTGCAGGCGATCCGAGCTGCTTTAGATGAAGCAGGGTTTGAGGGGATTCCCATTCTCTCCTACGCTGCTAAATATGCTTCCGCTTACTACGGGCCATTCCGCGATGCTGCCGAATCAACACCACAATTTGGCGATCGCCGCACCTACCAGATGGACCCTGGCAACGCCCGTGAAGCCTTGAAAGAAATCCAACTGGACATCGCAGAAGGGGCAGACATGCTGATGGTGAAGCCTGCCTTGGCCTACATGGACATCATCTGGCGAGTCAAAGAAGCAACGAATTTGCCTGTGGCTGCCTACAATGTTTCTGGCGAGTACTCCATGATTAAAGCCGCCGCCCTCAACGGTTGGGTGGATGAGCAGCGCGTGGTGCTGGAAACGCTGACTAGCTTTAAGCGAGCGGGTGCTGACCTGATTCTCACTTATCACGCGAAAGATGCGGCTCGTTGGTTAGCGAAAGGCCACTTCTAAATCGATTGCAAGTAGCTTGGGTGAAGAAAATTCACCTTCTATTGCGAAATATTGCGTTGCTTGTGTGTATACACTTCTTAGGACATTGAGTTGGAGTTATGCCGATTTCTACGCCTCAAATCACTCAATCTACCTTTCTCCCGCCCATAGATACCAAAGAGAAAGTGAGTCAGTTTATGCGGCAGTTGCAGGACGAAATCTGCCAGAGCTTGCAACAGATAGATGGTGTGGGTAGCTTCCAAGAAGATGCCTGGGAGCGACCCGAAGGCGGTGGCGGGCGATCGCGAGTATTGCTCGAAGGAGCTGTGTTTGAGCAAGGTGGGGTGAACTTCTCTGAGGTTTGGGGTTCTCATCTGCCTCCTTCCATTTTGGCGCAACGCCCGGAGGCGGCTGGACATGGCTTCTATGCCACAGGCACTTCAATGGTGTTGCATCCTCACAATCCTTATATTCCCACGGTCCATCTGAATTATCGTTACTTTGAGGCAGGCCCAGTTTGGTGGTTTGGTGGCGGTGCTGACTTGACACCCTACTATCCTTTTGCTGAAGATGCTGCTCACTTCCATACCACGCTGAAGCAAGCTTGCGATCGCCACAACCCCAATTATTACTCAGTGTTCAAGCCTTGGTGTGATGAATACTTCTACCTCCAGCATCGCCAAGAAACTAGAGGTGTCGGTGGTATCTTTTTTGATTACCAAGATGGACAAGGAAAACTTTATCGCGGTTCTAACTTGGAGGGTGCAGCCGCTACTCTTAGCAATCAGATTGGCGCTTTAGCTCCCCGCAGTTGGAAAGAAATTTTTGCCTTGGTTCGTAGTTGTGGGCAAGCTTTTATCCCTGCCTATGCCCCGATTGTGGAGCGGCGACGGGGAATGGAATATGGCGATCGCCAGCGGAACTTTCAGCTATATCGTCGCGGTCGTTATGTAGAGTTTAACTTGGTTTATGATCGAGGCACGATTTTCGGTCTCCAAACCAACGGTCGCACGGAGTCAATTCTGATGTCGCTGCCACCGTTGGTGCGTTGGGAATATGGCTATCAACCAGAACCTAACACTCCGGAAGCGGAACTGTACGAAACGTTTTTGCAGCCTCAAGATTGGGCGAACTGGACACTGCCACAAAACCATTAACATGAACTTCCAAACCCTATCCAAGCCTGCAAATCGGGGCACCCTAGCGCTGATCATTGCTGCGACTGCTGCCTCAGGCGCGATCGCTTTCCTGGGCATTTCTCAAGTCAAGCGTCCCAGCCAACCCACTGTGGTTGCAGAAGCCAAAGCTGCCCCAAAAGTCCAGCGAATTACGGCTTTAGGACGCATTGAGCCTGCGACAGAGGTGATCCAAGTCTCCGTCCCTGCCACGCTCAGCAATGATCGCGTGGCAGAACTGCGAGTGCAGCGGGGCGATCGCGTGGACGCAGGCCAAGTCATTGCTGTCATGGACTCGCAAGCACGACTCCAAAATGTGCTTTTGGAAGCCCAAGCTCAGGTGAAAATCGCGCAGGCAGAAGTGGCCAAAGTGAAAGCAGGTGCTAAGACTGGGGAGATTGCCGCCCAGGAAGCGGAGATCGCCCGTCTGGAAGAGCAGTTGGAAGGGGAACTAGCGACTCAACAGGCGACGATCGCTCGTTGGCAAGCAGAAGTTGAAACGGCGAATGCTGATTACAATCGCTATCTGCCCCTCTACCGGGAGGGTGCGATCGCGGCGACAGAACTGGATCGCAGACAACTAGCTCTGCAAACGGCTCAAGCCCAACTTAATGAGGTCAAGGCGAAACAAAGCCAAAGCGCCAACACGATCCGCGAGCAAATCAGGCAAGCGAGAGCCAACTTAAATCGCATTGAGGAAGTGCGTCCTGTGGATGTGCAGGCAGCTCAAGCTCAGGTAGACAAGGCGATCGCCGCCGTCAGAAAGGCAGAATCAGATTTAGCAGAAGCCTCGATTAAGGCTCCGATCTCCGGTCGCATTCTCGACATTGATGCTAAACCCGGAGAAGTCGTGGGCAGTGCAGGCATCGCTGAGTTGGGCCAAACCAACGAGATGCAGGTGGTGGCAGAGGTGTATCAAACCGATATTAGCCAAGTGCAGAAAGGTCAGCCCGTGGCGATTACTAGTGAATCCTTTGAGGGAGAACTCGAAGGTACAGTTAGCTCGGTAGGGTTGCAGGTGACTCAGCAAGAAGTCACGAGCGGTAAACCAGGGGAAAATCTCGATCGCAAAGTGGTGGAAGTCAGAATTCAGATTGATCCAAAGGATAGTCAACGAGTGGCGAGTTTAACCAACTTGCAAGTTCAGGTTGCCATTCAAGCCGATTCTCTCGCTAACCGCCAGTAACTCTTCTGCCACCGACGAACCCATGCTGCCAAAATTATTTCGCAAAACGCCCCTTGCCTTACTGCAAATGAGCAGCCAGAGGACTCGTCTGCTAGTGGCGATCGCAGGCATTGCCTTTGCTGACTTTCTCATGTTTTTCCAACTGGGGGTGAGGGACGCACTGTTCGACTCCCAAGTTCGCCCCTACGCAACGCTCAAAGGAGATCTGTTTATCGTCAATAAGTTATCAGATAACTTACAGTCGATTAAAAGTTTTCCTAGAGACAACCTCTACCGCGTCGCTGGTATGGATGGGGTTGAGTCTATTCGCCCCCTGTACATTGGTCAAGCAAGCTGGCGAAACCCAGATAACCAAGCCAGCCGGCAAATCTTTGTCTACGGCATCGACCCCAATCGGCCTGCTTTTGACCTCCCTGAAGTGGAGCAGCAGCTAGACAAACTCAAATTACTAAATCAAGTTCTATTTGATAAAGCGGGTCTAACACCACAACTGGGCGACGTGACAGCCCTGCTCAAAAAGCAGAATCCCTTATCTGTTCAGGCGAATGATTTAGAAGTCAAAGTGGTTGGCTTATTTACGCTGGGTTCTTCCTTTTCAGCCGAAGGGAATCTCCTGATGAGTGACTCTACCTTTTTGCGCCTCTTTTCCGAGCGACGAGCCAATGACATTGACCTGGGGATTATTGAGGCAAATCCCAACGTATCCATTCAACAACTCCAGGCAGATTTGCAAGCGATCGTACCCGATAACTTGCTCGTGCTCACCTTAGAACAGTTCTCAGCTCGTGAATTTGCTTATTGGAACACAGGCTCCTCGATTGGTCCTACTTTTAATCTAGGAGTAGCCATTGGTTTCCTAGTAGGAGCCGTGATTGTCTACCAAATTCTTTATACTGATGTCTCTGATCACTTACCAGAATACGCCACGCTCAAAGCAATGGGTTATAGCGATCTGTACTTGATTGGAGTGATTTTACAAGAAGCATTCCTCCTCGCCGCTCTAGGCTTTCTACCAGGGTTTCTGCTGGCAAGTGGCTTCTATACCTTTTTTAAATCTGTCACCTTTTTACCGATCGCCATGAAACTCAGCCGCGCTGTCACAGTTCTAATTCTGACCGTCGTTATGTGTGGTGGAGCAGGTGCGATCGCCCTCCGTAAACTCAGAGCCGCCGATCCAGCAGATATCTTTTAGCTCATCTCATCCCTTTTTATCCTTCCTCCCTCATCCTTCATCCTTCTCCATGTCTCCCCATCTAGAGCAAGCGCGATCGCCAGACCTTCATACAGCTCAAATGTCTTCAAAGCCTGTCATCTCAGCTCATCAGCTAAATCACTATTTTGGTAAAGGTGAACTGCGGAAGCAGGCATTGTTTGACATTAATCTTGAGATTTATCCTGGCGAGATTGTGATTATGACTGGGCCTTCTGGGTCTGGTAAAACCACGTTACTGAGTTTGATGGGTGGTTTGCGTTCAGTCCAGGAAGGTAGCCTCACGATCTTGGAACAAGAGATGTGTGGTGCCAGCAAGCGAAAAATGATACAAGTGCGGAAGCAAATTGGTTATATCTTCCAAGCTCATAACTTGCTCACCTTTTTAACGGCGAAACAGAATGTGCGGATGTCTTTAGAACTCCATCCAGACTATCTAGAAAAAGATATGGATGCGATCGCTACAGAGATGTTACAAGCAGTAGGACTGGGCGATCGCGTGGACTATTATGCAGACAGCCTTTCTGGCGGTCAAAAACAACGAGTGGCGATCGCTCGTGCCCTGGCTAGTCGTCCTAAAATTGTTCTGGCTGATGAACCCACGGCGGCGCTTGATAAGAAATCGGGTCGGGATGTGGTGGAGATTATGCAGCGCTTAGCCAAGGAGCAAGGCTGCACTATTTTGTTGGTGACTCATGATAACCGCATTCTAGATATTGCCGATCGCATCATTCATATGGAAGATGGACGATTGGCAGCCGCATCCTACTCTTAACCTGACACTTAACTGCACTTCTAACTGCGTGGAGAAATTGTGAGTAAAAGTGAAGAACCTAAATACACTGTGTTGCAGTCCTACGGTGACATCGAAATTCGGCAATATGAACCTAAAATTGTCGCTGAAACCGTTGTGAAGGCGGAGAGAGGTAAAGCCAATAATGATGCCTTTGGGATTCTAGCGGGCTACATTTTTGGTCAAAACCTATCTGTCACTCAACCGCAGAAAAGCGAAAAACTTGCCATGACCGCTCCTGTGATGCAGCAAGCCGCAGGTTCAGCGATCGCTATGACTACATCTGTCACTCAAGCAAGTGATCAGAATACCTGGGCTGTGCAGTTTTTTATGCCCTCCACCTATTCAATGGCAACGCTGCCAAAGCCAAAGGATGAGCGCGTTACTGTCAAAGAATTACCAGGCACTAAAGTGGTGGCAATTCGTTTCTCTGGCAATGCTGGAGATAATCAACTGCAAGAACAGGAAGCAAAACTCCGGGACTTTTTGATTCAGCAAGGGATTGAGGCTCAAGGGACAGCGACTTATGCCTTCTACGATTCTCCCTTTACCTTGCCGATGTTGAAACGCAACGAAGTCATGATCGAGATTCCCTAATTTTGATGACTTTCGCGATTATCAGCTCCAATCAAGCGAAATTTTGCAATCTAGTGTGATGAGGAAGCAATATGTTAGCGACGACGACTAGCTTGAACACGACGCGATCGCAAGAAATCTTTGCCGCAGCCCAAAAACTGATGCCAGGCGGAGTGAGTTCTCCAGTTCGAGCTTTTCGCTCTGTCGGTGGGCAACCGATCGTCTTTGACCAAGTGGCAGGGGCTTATGCTTGGGATGTAGATGGCAACCAATATATTGATTATGTCGGCTCCTGGGGGCCTGCGATCTGTGGCCACGCTCATCCTGCTGTGACCGCTGCCCTACATGAGGCGATCGCGAAAGGTACCAGTTTCGGTGCTCCTTGTGAACTGGAAAATATCTTGGCTGAGATGGTGATCGATGCCGTTCCCAGCATTGAGATGGTACGCTTCGTCAACTCTGGGACAGAAGCTTGCATGACTGTTCTTCGGCTGATGCGAGCCTTTACAGGACGAGACAAAGTGATTAAGTTTGAGGGCTGCTATCATGGCCACGCGGATATGTTTCTGGTCAAAGCGGGTTCTGGTGTTGCCACCCTCGGCTTGCCAGATTCTCCAGGTGTCCCCAAATCTGTCACAAGCAACACGCTCTCCGCTCCCTATAACGATTTAGCCGCTGTCAAAGCCCTCTTGAAGAGAACTCCAACCAAATTGCTGGAGTCATTTTAGAACCCGTGGTCGGTAATGCGGGCTTTATTCCACCTGCAGCTGGCTTTCTGGAAGGCTTGCGGCAGCTCACCCAAGAGCATGGAGCGCTACTCGTCTTCGACGAAGTTATGACAGGCTTCCGCATTGCTTATGGAGGAGCCCAAGAGAAATTTGGTGTCACCCCTGATCTCACAACATTAGGTAAGGTCATCGGGGGTGGTTTGCCCGTGGGGGCTTATGGTGGGCGGCAAGAGATTATGTCAATGGTGGCTCCCGCTGGCCCTGTTTATCAAGCGGGAACGCTCTCCGGCAATCCTTTAGCCATGACCGCAGGTATTAAGACATTGGAATTGTTGCAGCAGCCTGGAACCTATGAGCAACTTGATCAAATCACCAAAGAGCTGACAGAAGGACTGTTGCAAGTGGCACAAGCAACCGGACATACGGCTTGTGGAGGGCATATTAGCGGTATGTTTGGTTTCTTCTTTAATGAAGGCCCCATTCATAATTATGAAGATACTCAGAAATCTGACCTCAACAAGTTTGCGCACTTCCATCGGGGGATGTTGAAACAAGGAATTTATCTCGCTCCGTCTCAATTTGAGGCAGGATTTACTTCCTTAGCTCACACTAAAACAGATATCGATCGCACTCTTGAAGCTGCTCGAATAGTTCTGTCTAATTTATAAACGGTTCTAAAAGCGATCGCTCAACTGGCTGAGCAAGGAGTCCTACGGCTCTAGGTGCTGCAAAAACTATCTCTCAGTGACATTGCCAAAGCTCACAAAATTATTGAGGAGCAACATACTATCCCTCTTTTGTCACTCTCGGAAAACAATGAATGGCAGTGCTACTTGCTCGATGTGATGCCGACTCCCTACCAGCGTCACAGCCTCCCAGCTTTGCTGGAGCTGTTTCTCAGAGCTCAGGGTACTCCCCTTCCAGAGCACAGCTCGCTCAAATCC
>NZ_JACJOD010000053.1 GCF_014695385.1 Trichocoleus sp. FACHB-46
AACACCACAGCTTCATGGCACTCCCCTACGGTCACCACAAATGTGATAGGCAGACCATTTCCCTCACAACGCAAATGAATTTTGCTGCTGAACCCACCTTTCGAACGACCCAGTGCTTCTTGCTGTTGGCTTTGTTCAGTGGTGGATAAGAGGCTGCTTGGGGCTAGTTCCCCCTTTTTGCTCCTGCTGCATGTTGATGCGCACGGACAACACTCCCATCGACAAAGTGGATGTCCCAGTTAATTTTGCCCTCGGCATCGGCCTCGATCTGCAGGGCTTCGAGCAGTTGCTGCCACAAGCCGATGTGACGCCAGTGGTAGAATCGACCTGAAACTGTTGACCAGTGACCATAGCGACTGGGTAAGTCTCGCCAAGGAGCACCAGTTCTGAGAATCCACAAGATGCCGTTGATGACGGTTCGATGGTCTTTAGCGGGGCAACCTGTATGAGGCTTTTGTGGTGGAAGCAGGGACCAAATGCGCTTCCACTGCCGATCGTTTAATTCACCCCGTCGGTTCTTCTTTTGTGGTGGAAGAATCATGGAGGTTAATCAGTATTCCTGCACTATTTCTATTCTGCCAAAGGGTTTTAAAACACGCCCTAGTGTGCGATTGACCAGAGCTTGCACCTCGTTTGCCTGAGTCACATCCGTTTGGACAAAGATTGCTTCTCCCCCAGCTTCAACGATGTGTTTGACGGTTTCTTCCCCTTCCGTGACTCGTCGGGCCGCAATCACAACCTGCGCGCCTTCTCTGGCGAATGCAATGGCAGTTGCTCGACCGATCCCAGAACTTCCACCCGTCACAATCACGACTTTTCCATCCATACGTCCACTCATTGTGTGATCTCCCAATAACTTGCGATGACCGTTGAGTATCTCAGGCTGACTAATTTTGTGCTGCTGTGGAGTGAGACAATGTTGTCTGAAAGTGTGTGACTAAGGCATTAATCGTCGTTGAAACTTGGGGATCGCGATCGTAGAAGTCGAGATGTTGTCCTTCCGTCCAGACTAACTGCTTTTCCCCACTGAGGGAAGCGTAGAAGCTGCGAGCGTTATCCGGTAGGGCAGAACCATCGCTGTGAACCACTAACGTCGGCGTTGTGATTTGGGGAGCGATCGCCATGGCATCAAAGCCTTGCCATTCGGGCCAGGACATGACTGCAAAGCGATTGGTCCACTCTGGAATCACGCCGCGATCTTTACTGCCGTAGTAGCTGACATCGCCAAACATCGCGGCATTGCGATCGCCTTGGGAATAAGCTGGAACATAGGCGACTTGCCCTGTGCGATCGTATTGCTCACGTGCAGCCCAACCAATTGCCATCCGATTCCGCACTGTTGCTTCTCCAAACAAGGTGTTGAGTGAATCCCTGTCATGCAGCCATGCAGCAACGGTGGCAAAGGATTTGAAGCTTGCATCTTCCGCAACAGCTTGTGCCATGTAGCCGGCGCTAGCACAGATGCCGAGCCCACCCAGGCGATCGCCATCAATGACTGGTAAGGTTTTCAGAAACGTAACCGCATTCTTGATGTCCTGCACTTTAGCGGTAGGCGATTCGTATTGGCGAGGAGCCCCACCACTTTCACCCCAGTAGCGAAAATCAAAGGTGAAGGCAGCAAATCCGCGATCGGCTAAGCGTTGAGCATAGACCGCAGGCATTTGTTCTTTCACGGTTGTCCAAGCACCTGTCACGACAATGACAGGGAGTTTGTCTCCAGATTTGTAGGAAGTTGGCAGGTACAAGTTGCCCACCATCCGTTCACCCTCGCTCTGGAAGACAACCCGGTTGCGTCCGGGTTTGAAAGATGCAGGTCGTTCAGCCCTCACTTGTCCAGGTTCACCTGTAATTGCAGTAGGATTTACTGTCTCTGATAGGGCAATAGGGAGAGAGGAAAGAGAAACGAGTGCGATCGTGCCAGTTGCAATTAGGGATTGAATCAAGTTCATGGTTGGTTCCTCTGCTTGGGTTTCAATAACTCAAGAGTAGAAAAATTTCTCTCAAACCTAAAGCCCGATTCTTGCGCTGTTTTATCAAAATTTTGCGGTTGTATTTTGCGTTAAAGCTGTGCCCCTATGCAACCCACCCGACATCCTTTCCTTAATCTGGAGACAGCGCGGCTTTTATTACGGCAAACTACCCTGGATGATGCGGATGCGGTATTTGCAATTTTTGCTGATCCCCATGTCACTCAGTTTCATGATCTAGATACATTAACCCATGTTGAGCAGGCGATCGCGCTGATTGGACGACGCGCTAAGGAATTGGAGTCGGGACGTGGAATTCGTTGGGGAATTGCACTGAAAGCGAACCACAGATTGATTGGTTCCTGTAGCACAAAAATCAGGAATCAGAAGCGTCAAATCGGTATTTACAGAAGAGTGATACCGATTATTCAAGGAACGCTGTATTGATGAACCGATATTTGAATTGGGCGGGAGCCACTGTCTTACTAAGTGCTAGCGTTGTCGCCTGGTTCCATCCTGCGATCGCTTCAACCTATCGCAGTAGCACTGATAGCACGGTTGTCGTCTTGCAAGAAACCAGTCCTCTGTCCGAAAAGCCTTGGGGCTACTATTTCACCAAGAGCGCGGGTCGTTCTTGGAAGGGCGATATTGCGATCTCAAGCAAGGCTGCAGGGGCTGGACAGACGTTGTATACGGGAACATTTCAGGATCAAGTGATGGGTCCTGGAACAGCAATGACTTGTACTGGCAAGATTCGCATCGCCCGGCAAAATCCGGGAGTGAGCAATCAGATTGGAGCCAAGGTGACCTGGCAAATCACGGGGGGCAGTGGGTGTCCTCAAGTCGGGCGGAGCGTCACGCTTGATCTGGTGGAGTCTCTACCACGCCCAGATCGCAACGGTGACTTTACCTCAACCAACGCCAACACGTGGATGAGTGAGACGAATGGGAACGTCACCTGGTTAGCTTGGCGGGTCGTCTCCAGCGATGGCAAACTCAACTGCCGCACCAGTCCGAATGGTAGTATCCAACGGGTGTATACCACCCGTGATCGGATTGAAGCAGAGACGCGTGGTGCCACTGCGTTTACGTTCTCTAATGGTGCCCCTTTGATGAGCACTCGTCAGGGTTGTTATGTGCGGGCGAACGCCCAGTATTTGCAACCGATTTCAATTCCTTTCTAAGCGATGCTCCCACTGCTGGGTGAATTGCTTTCACCCCTGCTGAGCCCTGATGGGATGAGAAGGCTGTTCGCCTAATATGTTCTTAAAGAGAGAGACCGCTTTTGTGCGCAACAGTTTGACTTAGATGAACCGATACAGAGTGTTGTAGACGCGAAATAAATTAGAAGCTGGGGGTTTATACCTTCAGCTTTTTAGTATTTGCATGTAGCAGAGCCAGCTTATTTTGCCGAAAACATGGATGAATTGAGGCATTTTCAGCAATAATCTAGCTATTAATGCCTCAATTCATCGATGCGGAGACGTGGACCTGCGGGTGAAGCATAACATCAGAGGCAACGGTGTTCGGTGCAAGCTATGTTAGGCGGCGTTGCTCACTCAGCTCTCACGAACATCTTGGGAAGCAACTCGTCGTCGGATGCGGCTGTGGGTGGGGAGAGCAACCTCAGCGACATCCCCCATTCGCGCTCGTCCTCTTCGTCGAATGTGCCAAGCTCGCTGAAGTCATCCTCCTGAAGAACCATCCTCGCCTCTTCCTCGTCAGGGAACTCGTGTGTCACCCCGTCCATATCGAAAACGTCGGCCGTCCCGTTGGTGAAAACGCGTAGGCGCGCCCAGTTCAAATTTGGGAAATGCCCCTACATCAGCCACCACTAAATCGGTTCAACTTCTTTCTGACTCACCTCATATACCTCTATTAACCGTGCACAACCGAGCTGCCTAACGGCCTTAAGTTGAGCGGACGGTGACGCAAAACAAGCGCGATGATAGTGTGACGATTCGTGCCGCTCCAGTGAATCGTTAGATCTTAGTAAACTAGAGCCTTTCACTAGAAAAGTAACTAAACCTCAATCCAAAGTGCTTCTTCAGTTTTTCTTACTCTCAAGCATTTCTTCTGGCTCTGAAGCAGCCTCCCATTGGAATAACGGCAAAGCCAAAGATATAAAGCCAGAATCCAGGCTCTGTATGACAAGGGTAATCCACGGTCCTATGGAAACCTACCGTAGCTAGAAGAAAAGACCCTAGCATCCAAAACAGAACTGTCGGAAAAAGCATAACTAAAAACAAGACAAAACATTTGTTGATACTAACCCTGCTCAAAAAATAGCTGGCAAACAAAAAGCAGGTTGCAAAGGAAAAACATAAAAAATACAAATAGTAAAAAGTTACATTGCCTCGTTTCAACCAGTCAATGTAACTTAGCTCCAGACTAAAACTGTCACCTAGATGGCCGCATGAGAACCATTTCATGAAAAGCGAACAAAACAAGATGGACATTCCAGCGATTGGCGAAAAATTTATCAACTTACTGGCAATCGTTTGGTTCATTGCTAAAAGTCTTTAGTTCAAGCATTTAGGAGAAGCAAGAAAACTGTCAGAAGACTCAGTATCGCTAGTAGTCTAACGGTACAGTTGAGTCAATACAGATAACTTTGTGATTCCAACTGATCAATTTTGATATTCGGCTTCAACGCCGAGTTAGCTAGGGGCAATCACCGCTGAACTTTGTCTAGCAGCTTAACATCGAGATCACAAAGATAATCCCGTCCGTATGTCTCGTTCTCCAACCCATCCACTAAATGCTGCGGTAAATCTTGGATGACCTCCTGGCTGCAACTCCCAGCCGCCAACGCGATCGTTGCCACCGTGTCAACATCGCCTCCAAAACGAACACAATCTTGCAAAATGGCACTAAGGCTTGTGTGACGAAGCACTGCTGTCACTGCTGCTCTGACACTCATCCATCCTTGAGCACCCACTTCGCCTTGCCACGGCTCATTCCACTGATACCCAGGAACGTGGCTATCAAGAAACTTCCCTAATGCTGACTTAACGCCCAAGTCATACAGAAAGTAATGCGTCATCAAAGCTGAGGCTTGGGCTGCACTGATGCCAGCAGGGGTATTATGAGTCACCTGCGTTTGAATCGAGGCTCGTTCTAACACCTCTTCCACCGTTGCAAAAATACCAACTGGACCTGCTCTCATCGCCGCCCCACTTTTGTCACTGTTGGGTTGGATGTTAGCCAGGAACTCTTCGCCAGTTTGAGTCTGCTGTAGAAATGCATAAAAGCGCGAAGCATAGCCTTCACGAGGGTCACGATGAAAGACTTCAACAAAACGATGAGCAAGGTGTAGAGGTGTCCAACGATCGTCTGCCACAATCGCTTCTGCGATCGCTATACTCATTTGAGTATCGTCAGTATATTGGCCAGGGCGTGTGCTGTATCGGGGGTGTTGGAGGTAGCCTGATAAATCATTACGTTCCAGAACTCGTTTTGAGACATATTCAAATCCAGCGCCGTATGCATCCCCAATCGCTAACTCCAATAACATATCTACCTACCCTCAGATAACCGATACTCAGGTTGCCCTTTCGATCATTACAGATCAGCTGCTTACATTGCTACTACGCCACTTTTGTGAAAGTTTATGGAACAATGCCTGAACTAGAGTTAACACCCCTTTGAGTGAAACGATTGAACGAGATTTGATGTCGGATCTGGAAGTGGGAATCTGGCTGAAGCGATTTTGGGTGGAGAGTACACAAGCCGCGATCGATCTGGTTTTAGGAACAGCACTCATGGCAATGCGTACCATTCTGGAAGGACATCACGAGCTTAACTATCCAGAACAAGTAACGCAGTTGATTCTCAAATCTTTGTGAGTGAGCAATGATAATGCGGGTGCGATCGCACCCAAAGCTCTCAAGCCTTTTCCAGAGGAGTAATCTGTTGATTGCCAGTGGTATCCCTACGTAATCTGATTAATTTAGAAACTGCTTGAAACGTCAAGAAATCCTGAAATGTGATTAATTGGGAGGAAAGCAAATGAGCCGCATTGTTGTCACAACGTTGGGAACGCTGGGAGATCTCCATCCCATGATTGCAATCGCTCTTGAACTGCGGCAACGGGGGCATGAGGTGATGTTTGTCACACATCAAGTGTATCAATCCAAGTTGACAGCGTTGAACTTTGAGTTCCACCCATGCGCCCCGATTTCACGGCCATGAATGATTCGCAGGAAATGGCACGGATAATGGATCTTAAAACAGGGCAGGAATACATGGTGCGCCAGTGGGTAACTCCCAGTTTGCGGGAGATGTATACCGACTTGCTTAACGTTGCTGAAGTTATTGAAGATTAACCGATTTGCGATTCATGTTCATTAAACAGGGCGTTCCCAGGGTTCGCCATACTGGCGATAACCCACTTGCTTAAAGGCAGAAATCATTCGTACATTCGTGACAGCCGTATCGCAGAATATTTGCCAGACTCCGATCTCCTGCAATATCCGTGTTCCTTGAGACAGAAGATCGTTGGCAAAGCCAAACCCTCGATACTCTGGCAAAACTCCCATGTAGTAGATAGTTCCTTCTTCTAAATCTGCTTTGGCACAACCATTGAATGTCACTGGAAGAACCACGCCTACAATGTCCCCACGCTTGTTAATTCCAAACTGCCACCAGTCATCTTGATACGAAAAATCATCTCTGGCTAAATTCAAAAACATCTCGACCGCTGGCGTTGCACAATAGTAATATGATGCAGCGTTGAGGGTCTCCTGATGCAATGTCCAGACTGTCAATCCACTCACGTCGTCAAAAACGGTCGCCGTCAACAGCAGCAGAACTACTTGTGCCGTCAGTGCTCTCGTCAGTTCCTGGATGCTTACCAGCCCAAAGGCTATC
>NZ_JACJOD010000054.1 GCF_014695385.1 Trichocoleus sp. FACHB-46
TAGCGATTTTACGAGTTCTCAGCACTTCGAGGCGTGTGGCGACCCAAGCTTTTTTACGGTTTCGAGCAACCAAAGGAGTGACGGTCTACCACTCTTTCAAGATACAAGGAGTATAAATTGACAAGGCTGAAACGACCTGAAATCAGGCCGGGAGTTTTGAGTAAAGACGCTATCAAAAAAGGGTCCTTTTTTGATACCCTTGCTGCATGATTATTCGGCACCGCTGCTGGCACCTCCCCCGCTAGGTTAAAGTCTGATAAGCCACTAATGAATAATTTGTCAATAAGTGTTGATATCAGTTAACGGTATGCAAGAGATTTGGACATATATAGAATCTTGGCTTTATGCCAATGCCCCCAAGGTGCTCGACACTTTGCAACCTGGAGCTTCTGATACTCAAATCAAAGCAGCAGAAGATTTTCTCTCTATTCAATTCCCGGCAGAAGTTAAGGCTTTTTATCGTATTCATAACGGGCAGTCAGGGTATAGCTATGGCTTTTTTGAGGGGAAGGAGTTTCTATCTTTAGAACGTATCCAAGAGGAATGGGCAGTATGGAAAGAACTTTTAGATGGCATGGAGTTTGAAGACTCTGAAAGTTCCCCTGATGCAGGTATTCGCTCTGATTGGTGGAGTGCACAGTGGATTCCGCTGACCTATGACGGAGCAGGTAATCATGATTGTCTAGACTTAAATCCTGGTGAGGGTGGAAAGCGTGGACAAATTATTACAATGTGGCACGATGAGCCTGAAAGGCAGATTGTTGCACCAAGTTTTAGGGAGTGGTTGGAGCAATATGTTGAAGGCTTGAAATCAGGACATTTCATTTTTTCCGAAGAAGGCAACGGCATATTCAACGTAGATGATATCTAGTGGATACAAGCTTTTGAAGTTGGTAGACGGAGGCTAGGTTTGCTTAAGCTCATCTGCTGAACTGAAAGCCAAAATGTCAGAGCAGTGGAAAAATACTATGAGAATCCCTTAAACAAAGCGTTGCATGTCCGGCAAAAAAATTAGCCGTAGCTCACGCATGTCTGAGAAGAACCCTGCGTTGAGAGAGCAGCGATCGCTCCAGTGAAGTAGAGGGGTGATCGCTCCATGACGCAAACCTCAAGCCAAGCTTTGAGAGTCAGAAAACTTCTGATTTTGGGCTGAGTGCTTGGTAGGGCGATCGGGTTTGGTGAGGAGATGGAGGGGCAAGAGGGGCGATCGTCTAGTGCCACCAAACCTTACCAGATTCGATGCTTACGAAGAAGATGGAGTATCTTCCCATTTTACAGCTTCAAACTTCTGAAGCTTTTCTTAAAAATTCTCTTCAGTCCTCTCTAAGGTGATGTATCCCCTGTTTTAGGCAAGCTTTAGGCAAAGTTCGATGGTGAAGCGCTACAGACAAGATACCAAAAGGGTTTTAATTTTCGATTTTGGGGACTCATAATCCTTTACCTCAAACCAACCTGCAAATATTCGGTCGTTTTATTTACTCTTCCCTTGCCCAAACCAAAATGCAGCTTCCACTACTCAATACCTGTAAATAAACTCGTTTCCAAATCAACGTCTCAATTCTTCTTAGAACGGATGAGTTTGTTTATAGGTATGCCTAAAAGAAGCCGTTTCAAAAACAGAATGCTCTATTCGATATTAGTTTTGCCTAATTAGCAAAATTTTAGCTAATCGATCTCAATGCTGGGAGCCAGCAAGCAGTTACCACAGTATAAAAGGGTAAAGGCAGTTTTAGATCAGTTCGTCAACGAGGGCAAGGGAGATGGTCAAAAAGAAAAAGAGTGAGAGACCCTGGAGCTACAAACGCACTCCTGATGGTTGGGAAGTCTGCCTGGACGGTAAAAGTAAAGGCATCGTGATCAAGGATGGTCCTGTCGAAACTCCTTGGAGATGGAAATCGCTGGGTCAGAGTGGAGAACTTCACAGTACCCGGAATGAGGCAGCAGCAGCACTTTTGCAAGCGTACAAAGAAAAGTAAAAACAAGCCAGGGCTTTGTGTTGGAACACAGGCGATCGCTTATTCTCAGACCTCAACTGGCAGACTAAAAATTCCCACAGCCCTTAACTGACAAAATGTTGTTGGATTCCATAGAAGCACACTAATAAGGATGCTGGTTCTCAGGGTAGATGGCATTAACTCCAGGGATAGTCATGATCACTCTACGAATGGAATGAACCAGAGAGAACGCAATGAAAATACTGATCGTGTTGACTTCCCATGACCAGCTTGGCAACACGGGAAAGAAAACTGGGTTTTGGCTGGAAGAGTTCACGAGTCCTTACTACGTCTTCAAAGATGCCGGGGCAGACATTACTTTAGCGTCTCCTCAGGGTGGGCAACCGCCGTTGGACCCCAAAAGTGACGACCCAGCAGCGCAAAGTGAGACCACCCGCCGCTTCAAGCAGGACCCAGAAGCGCAAGCTGCGTTAGCCAACACCCTGCCGCTATCGAGCATCGCTGCTGAAGACTACGATGCGGTGTTTTATCCTGGAGGCCACGGCCCTTTATGGGACCTCGCTGAAGACCGTGACTCCATTGCCTTAATCGAAGCGATGTATGCGGCGGGAAAACCGACCGCTGCGGTTTGTCATGGCCCAGGTGTATTTCGTCATGCCAAAGCGCCTGACGGCTCCCTCTTAGTCCAAGGTAAATCTGTAACTGGTTTTGCCAATACCGAAGAAGCGGCAGTTGAGCTCACAGATATCGTCCCATTTCTGGTGGAGGACGAGTTGAAAAAGAACGGAGGTCAATATTCGAAAGCAGCGGACTGGCAGTCATACACGATTCAGGATGGTAATTTGATTACCGGTCAAAATCCTGCCTCATCAGAAGCTGGAGCTCAAGCTGTTTTGCACCAGCTGAGGGGCTAAGCCTGGTGTGCCGAGAACTGCTCAGCTTCGGCCTTGACGACGTGACTCGTGCCTCACTCTCCATTGAGGCAACTCTCTCTCTCTTGCTTCTGCTGCAAGTTCAACCGTTGTAGAGTGGCACAAAGCGATTCTAGAGAAGGTTTGCGTGGCATGGCAAATTCTTGTGTAACTTCGGTTGTTATTTCCCCGGTTACACAAGAAGCCTTTTCCTCAAGTAGTCTGGCAACCTGGTGTAATCTCCATTTGTACTGGTCCAAACGCTGGCTAATTAACCCGTATTCGTGTGTAACTAGGGAAGAGAGTTACACAAGATCAAAACTGGCATCAAATCCTCTCAACCTGGAGAAGCGCTTCCTGAGGAGCCGATACTGTAATCCACACGTCCGACCCATAAAACTCCCCTGATTGCTCAAGTTCAAAGCCTCCTAGCAGTAACCCTAGCCACAGGTTGACCCAAGGCATTCCGAGTCCTCGATACAACTGCTGGACGGAAATCCTCGGTCCTCGATGCCGGAGCCACTGACTGATTGCTTGGCTCCACTCTGCGACTGCCTCTTCATGAGCGATCGCCCAGACCAACTCTGTCTCAAGTTGTCGTGCCTCTGCGCCTGTCTTTATCTCCCACTCCTCCAGCAGCTCCAAGATCACCTCCTTATCAACTGGAGCCACGAGTGATTCCGGTTCTGCATCCTGAGCGGGCGATCGCTTTGCCCTTTGTTTGCGCGGAGGTACAGGCTCCATCAAGTCGCTCAAATCCACACTCATTGTTTGGCGCACCACATCTGCAAAGAAGCCTGAGCCCACAATTGGATCACGGTACGCATCTCCCCATTCTGTGATCAATGCCTCTGCTCGCACGGCATACAACTCAGCCACTCGTAGCAGCGCTTCTCCCGCTACTTGCAACTGTTCTGGCTCTGGCGCTTGGGCGATCGCCTCATCCATCTGCCCCAACAGCTCTGCCACATTCGCTCGCTCCGGCATGATCTGAGCCGCCCTCAAAGAATCCCACAGTGGCAGTTCTAGCTGCTGATTCATTCTTCCATTCCTCTCAAAGCCAGCGCCTCCAGATGAATCGCATGGTAAGCACAAGGACGGATCGGACACTGAGATACAGAGTGCTGTTGCTCATGGGCATAGCGCTCAAACCCGCCGCGCCGCCCTTCACCATATTGCTGGTATAACGCCTCTAGTAACTGACGCGCATACTCCTTGACCAATCGAGGTGGGAGCCCAAAAGTATGTTGGGGTTGCGTCATTGCCGTGGGCTGATTTCCTACCCACAACTCGGCACACATGGCATGAATCACCACCTCATCATTCGCTTGCCGAGGCTGGTCTACATAAGTATGGAGGACCACATAAGGCACCTCAGGAACCGGAACCACGATTTCTGCAATCTGAGAGCGCCGCCTTACACCTTGACCCCGTCCCTTCCGGTAATAGGAGCGCCGACTGTGACAAGCCGCATCCTGCCAGCAGCCATCACC
Source organism: Trichocoleus sp. FACHB-46 (assembly GCF_014695385.1). Taxonomy (NCBI): domain Bacteria; kingdom Bacillati; phylum Cyanobacteriota; class Cyanophyceae; order Leptolyngbyales; family Trichocoleusaceae; genus Trichocoleus; species Trichocoleus sp. FACHB-46. The sequence continues at coordinate 4,360 of NZ_JACJOD010000054.1, forward strand.
TCCAACTGCGGCATCGTGTAGCTTTCGAGCTTCTGCTGCCGTCAACAGGCTACAAGCCCAGCAGGTTTCATTCGGCGATCGCCCCATCTTCGTTGAGTTTGAAAAGCTTCCTTATTATGGCGAGCCCAGTAAAAAATTGGCTCGTGCTGTGAATAATCTTAGAATACTTAGATAGAGATAAGTAAAGTTATCTCTATCTGAAATTTGCTCAACCTTCTCTGTGGCGATGACTTCATTT
>NZ_JACJOD010000055.1 GCF_014695385.1 Trichocoleus sp. FACHB-46
TGCCATTCTTGACGATATGAGTGGAGTTACAAGCAGAACAAGCAGGTAAAGAGGCAGACATGAATCATTGATTTAACTTCATTTTCCTTATCCTTACATCTTTAGGACCACCATGAACTGAAGCTGGCACTACTTTGGATGCAGTAGCGATCGCGTCCCTCCGCTTTAGCTCGGTAAAGCGCGGCATCCGCTGCTGTAAAGAAAAGCTCAAGGCTCGCTTGCATAAGAGGCACAATCGTTGCTACTCCCAAACTGAGGGTGACATGCTCGCCAATTTTTGAACGGCTATGAGCAATTTTTAATTCTCGAATGCTGGTACAAATTGCCTCAGCGATGAATAGAGCACCGCTTTCATCCGTATTAGATAGAATCACTGCAAATTCTTCGCTGCCATAGCGAGCCGCTAGATCACTTGAACGTTTCATCATGCGATTCAGGGCTTTAGCCACCTCCTGCAAGCAGCTATCCCCGGCTTGATGTCCGTAGGTATCGTTATATAGCTTGAAGAAATCTACATCACATAAGAGGAGGGAGAGCGGTTGTTGCTCTCTTGCCATTCGTCGCCATTCTTGAGCAAAGTATTCATCAAAGCGCCGTCGGTTTGCTAAACCTGTCAAGCTGTCTGTCGTCGCTAGATGTTGTAGGGCGAAATTTGCTTCTTGTAATTGCTGCTGTAGTAACGCTTGCTGCTGTTGCAACTGAGCTTGCCGAATCAGGCGGCGAACTCGCTGGTTAAGCACAGCCCAGTGAATCGGTTTAGTCACATAGTCAGCTGCCCCTGCTGCAAAAGCTCGATCGACTGAGGCCTCGTCTTCTAAGGCAGTAATCATCAAAACCGGATCAGGCTCCACTCGATCAGCACTAGGCAGCGCTTGTAACTGGGTACAGCAGGTAAATCCATCCATCACAGGCATCAAAGCATCTAGCACTACCAGATCAGGGTGGAGTTGCAGGTAAAGATCTAAACCTTGAGTGCCATCGGTTGCCTCTGCCACTCGGTAGCCTAGCTGCTTCATGGCCCGTTTAAGTTGCAGCCGCATTAAGGGATCATCATCCACAATCAGAACCAGGGGTGGAGCCGTTTCAGTGGAGTTGGTTTCTGGCGTTAACATGAGGATCTCTCCACTTCTAAAGCCGCTAAAACTTTGTCAAACTCATCAGTAATCTTGGCTATATGAATCTCTGTGCCTGCTAGAATTTGTCCTTCGGTCAACCGTTCTAGTTCTAGACAAAGTTGAGCCAGCCGCTTGGCTCCGATGGAAGCACTAGACTCCCTGAGACTGTGAAGCGCATGTTGCAAGCTAGAAACACCCTCTTGAGCGATCGCCATTTGGATGGTCTGTAATAACTGCGGGGCATGGTCGCAGTAACAATCAATAAACTCCTGCACAAATTCGGTTGCCTCGTCCCCTGCCATTGCCCTCAGGTCTTGCAAGGTTTTGGGATCAAACGTGACAGGCTCAGCTTTCAAGTTAGCTCTTATCCTGCTATTGGGCTGTGGCATGTTGGCTGATGGTTGACGAATCGCTTGGCACTGACTCAAGGCTTGCACCAGTTCAGTACCTCGAATTGGCTTGGCAAGGTAATCATCCATTCCTGCGTCTAGACACATTTGGCGATCGCCCTGCAAGGCGTTAGCAGTCATGGCAATAATGCGAGGACGAGAGTGGGTAGGGAATTGCTCACAGATATAGCGAGTTGCGGTCAAGCCATCCATTTCAGGCATCCGCACATCCATCAATACCACGTCATAGTGCTGCCGTTGTAAGGCTTCTATCACTTCTAGGCCATTACTTGCCACCTCAGCTCGATAACCCATCTGCTGCAAAAACATCAATGCCAGCTTCTGGTTCACAGGATGATCTTCCGCCAGCAGAATACGCAAGGAGAGACGCTCGGCCAATCGCTCAATATGAACTGTGTGGCGATAAACTTGCTTGTGGCTAACCCGCTGACCACTGACAATTTGAGTCAGGAGGTTGTAGAGTTGCGATTGTTTAATCGGCTTGGGCAAGCAGCCTGCGACCTGAGACTCCAACGCTTCAGGCAACTCTTTACCGACGGATGTAAGGGTAATCAGACATGGGTTTTGAGGCCCCCATTGCTCACTCATCGTGGTCAGAAGCATCTGGCTCGCAGCATCTGGCTTCAGAGGATCTAGGATCACAAAGTCAAAAGTGGCTCCTTCAGCCAGCCAATCGATGGCTTCCTGGCTAGACCCAGTAGCCTGGACCAGGATTCCCCAAGATTGAGCTTGCTGTACCAAGAGTTGTTGATTCGTCAGGTGTTCTTCTAGGATCAACAAGCGCTTACCCATCAGCTGCGGTTGCGGATCGTCAAAACCTGCTTGGAGATACAGCAGTTCTCAGATGAATATTCATCTGAGAACTGCTGTAAATAGGCGGTGCATCCGATTTTTGGGAATGCCCATTCCTGTATCTTTCACGGCAAATTGCAGCTCATAGTCCGAGCAAGTCCTTTCAACCTCAGCCGTTTGCTGTATTGTTTGAGCCGTAATGGCAACAGTCACTTCTCCTACCTCTGTGAACTTGTGGCATTGCTCAACAGGTTCAGCAAAATTTGACTGAGGCGGGCCGCATCGCCCACGATCGCCCGAGGCACAGAGGGTTCGATCCGATAGGCTAACTCCAAGCCTTTGTCTGATGCCTGAGAACTCAATAAATCCAGCGATCGCTCGACACAAGCCCGCAAATTGAACGACTGCTGCTCCAAATCCAGTTTCCCAGACTCAATTTTCGAGAAATCCAAGATGTCCAGGACTTACGCAAGGGACATTTGAACGGATGGGTTCTTGAGTTGCTCAATCAAGTAGTTTGACAGCATCCCATGCTTGATCTGGTAAACGGTCTTGCCGCTTTGGTAGGCGA
>NZ_JACJOD010000056.1 GCF_014695385.1 Trichocoleus sp. FACHB-46
AAATTTGCGATCGCTATAGGGCAGTCGGGAGAGATGGCGATCGCTCAATCACATCCTGGATAAGCCTTTTCGGAATTATTTTACTTGTAAAGAAAGATGGGACAATGCATAGGCTTGAACATATGCAAAAGTTTTTGCTTGAGCTAGGTGTTGGCTTCGCCTTCGTGGGGAGCCAATATCGGCTTGAAGTTGAGGGGGATGAGTTTTTTGTGGATCTCCTCTTCTATCATCTTGCTCTCAGTTGTTTTCTGGTAATCGAGTTAAAAACGACTGATTTCAAGCCTGAGTACTCGGGACAAATTAACTCCTATGTAAATGTGATCGACAGTAAGTTACGCCGTCCTACTGATAATCCAACAATTGGGATAATCCTTTGTCGTTCCAGGAAAAAGTCTATTGTTGAATATGCACTTCGCGGGATGAGTCAGCCGATAAGCGTCTCGACGTATCGAACCACGGCTGCATTACCTGACGAGTTTAAGACAAAGCTGCCTTCTATCGAAGACCTGCAGCATGAAATTGAGGTTGTGGCTGCTGTGGTTGAGGAATTTGGTCAAGGCATGGAAGCTTAGTGAATAGTTCACCCCACGAACGTAGTTTCTTAGAACTAAATTCACAGGGATTTGTCGCGTCTCCTGCTTCCTCTTGATGTTGACTTTGCGGAGAGTGATCTTGGTTCTGCCCCCACGGAGTTATAAGCGTCTGCAGTCAGTTTTTAGGAAGTGTTGTCGGGGTCTTGCACCGAACAACACTTCCTAAACTTGACAAGATAAATAGATGACTATGTTGTCTTCTTCAGTTTGCGGCGGGTAGAGATCAAGCCTGCTCCCACTAGCGCTAATCCTGCCATTGTTGTGGGTTCAGGCACAGCTGCTGCAGAGGCAGTTAGCCCGACTAAAGGCGTTCTACCATTGCCGATCCTCCCCACTTCCGTTGCGGCTCCAGAACTTAAGTCAATCGTAAACAACTTGGTGCGATTGCTAACTGTTAATGCAGCGAAACCAGTGTTCGCTCCGTTAGTAGTCAAGATGTCAAATCCTCCCACTGGAGCGATCGCTCCAACACCGAGGGAACCGACTGGCGCTAGGGTACCATTATTAGGCGGATTCTGAATGAACAATTGAGCTAGCGCTGCATCAATGTCATATAGTGTGGTTCCGGTCGCTAGATCATTGTCTGCGTTGGTGTAGGCAACAGCTGTGATGTCAGGATCACCAGGATTGATTGCTCCATCAACAATCACAGCTCCTGTGTCTACGTTAATGCGGAAGTTCTGACCGTTGCCACCGACGACCCGCAGCCGATCGGGAACGGGATTGAAATCCACCCCAGACGTAAAGCCACCTATGAAAGCAGTTGACAGCGTACTGACAAACGTTGCCGCACCTGTGAATGGGTTGATCGTGTAGATATTATTGGTATTCGTCAGACCATAGATCAGATTATTGAGGGGGCGGCGATCGATCCCCAACAACGTCCCCTCAACTCCTGTCACTTGCACATTTTTCGTGGCACCAGGAGTCGCCGAGTCAAACAGCAGTAGCTGGTTGTTCGCGGTCAAACCTGTTAGTTGAAAAGCAGCCGCAGCATTGGCAGAGATGGATAAATTTACAGCGCTAGCGGTTGCTAAGGCGACGACTACAGTGCTGATTGTCTGAAGTTTCATTAGAAGATCCTTTCTGGTGGATGATATGGGTTCTACAAATGGTTATTCAGTCGCTTTACCGAGCAGTGAAATACTCGTTCTGAAATAGAAGCAAGCGTCAATGTGGTGGTAGTACGTTGGTTGCAGATGAACGGATGAGGTTTCTACGTACGCTTCATCCAAACTTCATAGAGATTTGTTGGCAAAAAAACTAGGCATTTGGCTTAAACGACGCTAGAGCAATGCTGACAGGGATTTCTTCTCAACTAGCATGCATGAAAAATTTGTGAAGCACCTAGTGCAGAGTCAAGAATTCCCCCGTGAATCCCACATCGCTGCTAGAGGTTCTAAGCAAGTCTTCAAACCCCTTAGGCCAGGAATCCGTCTGTGTCGCAAAAACTGGAAGGTTGTTTCACACTCACAAACCTGTGATCATGATGGGGGCTCCGGTATGTTTCTGAGGAGCATTGCCATCCTCAACGGTGACTGCGATCTTCATCACTAGTTCTTTGGAACGGTAGGCTTTGGAAACTGAGATCGTTTGAGCCAGGTTGCCGCGTTCATCAACTTGGAAAGTTTCTGTCAAGATTGCCTGCTTCTGGTCTGTCGTGAAGGGGGCGTTTGGCGTTAAAACAGTCCACAAGGCGTAGACTTTACCGGGTGGCAATGGAGGTAGGTTCTGGACTGTGATGGTGGCTTGTAGAGTATTGGGATTAACGACTACCGTCGCGGCAGCCTGACTATCTCTCTTCGTGGCATCTAGAACATAAGTCAGTGCCGCATAACGTTGCGTTTCCGCTTGGCTTGTTTGTAACGCTTGCGATAAACGGTAGTTATTGATTCCTAAGGCAACAATCAGGACTGCTGCCGCAACCTCCAAACCATTGCGCCACGACAGTATTCTGCGAGGTCTAGAAGTAGGTTGTCCACCCATTTCAGCACCCGCAACCTGAGCCTTTTCTAGAATCACTGAGCGCAAATGACCTGGAGGCGTTACCTCCGGTGGAGCGTAGGACGCCTCTAAAGCATTTTGCATTTGGGCCACTTCTTGGGCGATCGCGGGGTCTTGCCGCAATAGGCGCTCAAATTCTGCTGCCTCCTCTGGGTTGAGGTCACCCAGAACATAACCTGCAATGAGTAGCTGTAACTCTTCCGAAGGCATTGACATAGCCATCACTGTACTATCTCGTAAAACTTGTGAGGGTTTGGCGCAGTTTGAGCAGACCTCTTCTGGCTCTAGCTTTCACCGTCCCCAGGGGGATTTCCAGTTGTTTGGCAATTTCTGCCTGACTAAGACCATCGTAATAAGCCATTCTTAGAATTTGCTGCTCACTGTCTGATAATTGAGCCAGGGCGGTACTGACTTCTTGGGATTGCTCATGTTGAAAGACGTGCTCAAACGGAGCATCCGAGACGGTCTCAGCTTGTCCACCCAACTTCCATCGCTGTAGCGTCTGACGAGTACTGTGACGCGATCGCAATCGGTCTCGGGCTCGCGATCGCGTCAAGATGGCGAGAAAGGTGCGGAGAGATCCTCGATTCGGGTCGTACACAGTTCCTTTGGCGAGGGTCAGAAAGATATCTTGGGTCAAGTCTTCTGCTTCTTGAGCATTGCCCAGAGCACTCAAGGCGAGGCCGTAGACTAACCCAGCGTGGCGATCGTAGAGAACCCCGAGCGCCGCAGTCTGGCCCTTGCTCAAGGCCACCATCAATTCTGCATCCGTCTGATTTGACGTCGGAGAGGCTTGATTGGCAGATGGCTCAGACTGCATAAGCACCAGAATTTGTGTTTGAAGACGAATGCCTGGAGTTGGGGAGGGGTGGAAGCAACCGCAAAGCTGTAAATGCGGACAACCGCGATCGCGGAAACGATAGGAATTTCTCCCTTCGCTCCATAGCTTTTGTCCACGTGCTGGTTAAATTGTCAGCCGCAAGTATACTACGCCATCTATGCAAGACTATACCTGCCAGCGATCATTGTGATTCCTTCAGCCCCACTCCGGTAGGGCCACCAAACCCAGTGTCTAGATTAGAGGGGTCGGAAAATGCCGCGCAGTTCTCCAGCCCGATTCTGCTTCGTGTGGATGTCTACATAGAGTTGACCATTAGAGAGTGCCTGGAGTTGCTCAGGAGTCAAGGTATACGCTCCAGACAAGCGGCCACCCATTCCGGTATCGTTCAACATCACGGTTAGCGCATATTGAAACGGTCCGTTTTGATTAGGCTCACCCCGATGAATGTGAGCCGCAGAGGTAATGTTGGGGTTGGGAGGATCGACGGGATCTGTTTCATAGTCACGTAAAGCGCTGGATAGCCCTCCAAAGTCTCCACGAACAATGAGGCGATTGCCTGCTAATGCGGCTCCAGCTACCCCCGTCGCCATTGTTGAGGGTGCCTTCGGAACTACATTATTCTTCGTCAAAATTGCTGCATAGAGTTGTAAGGAACTGCCCGACATACCCTGAGCGGTGAGCACAGACTCAGCTTCTTGCAAATCTGCCATCAAATGTTGATTGATGGGGTTCTGAACTTGTGTGGGTTGAGCAACTTGAGATGTGCTGAAGGACGGAACGTCTCCGCTCTGAACCAAGCGATTCGATAGAGTTTTACTCCAAGAGGGGACTGTGGAAAGACCAATCAACAACACACAGGTGATTGTACCCAGCCAAAAGTTGAAGAGCGATCGCTTTGCCTTATTCATCCGGATCCAGCCTTAACCAGTAGAGTTCAGTCAACAGTACGAACCAACGGCTGGTTTGGATGCATAGCTACTCTAATTTTCTCATTTCTAGAACAGCGCATTCCCCTTGAGGCTGCGTCCCTGCCAAGAAGCAGCATAACGTTTTAGTTGATCCATTCGGCTTAGCTTGGCGAGTAATGAGGGCAAGCATCATCGCAGATTTCAACAAGGTGAGCTTTGTATCCCACCCAATCCACACTTTGTTTTGAACTTGAGTTTTCCCACTGAGCACAATTTACAGTGATTGCTAGCAATCTCAACCAGGCAATAATTCAGCAATATAGCGATATATTAAACATCAAAAGAATAACCTTACTGAACGAACTACGGCGGTTTTCAGCTCTCCGCACTTTTCTGTAATTTTTCATGCCATCCTTATCTGAGCATCTAGAGGCAGTACGCCAGCAGCGATTCGTAGGGCGTACCCACGAGCGCCACCTATTTGAGTCAGCTTTAAACCGAGCTGAGTTGCCATTTTATGTTCTGCATATTTTCGGTCCAGGTGGCGTTGGCAAAACCACACTTCTGGGAGAATTTGCCCGCCTCTGTGAGCCAGCCCAGATCCCCGTCATCCAACTAGATGCCCGCAACATCGAGCCGTCGCCAGAGTCCTTTTTAGAAGCTCTGCGATTTCATCTGAATCTAGCTTCGACCGACTCCCCTTTAATAGCTTTAGCGGCTCATACAGGTCGGCAGGTTATCCTACTCGACACTTACGAAAACCTCGCTCCCCTTAATAGTTGGCTGCGCGAAAAGTTTCTACCTCAGCTTCCTGCCAATATCCTCACCGTGATTGCGGGTCGTCATGCACCTGCGGCGAGCTGGCGGACTGATTCAGGTTGGCAAGCTTTAATCCATCTTTTACCCTTACGGAACCTTAGCCCAGAGGAAAGCCGAGATTACCTGCTCAAGCGAGCCGTTCCGGTAAATCAACATCAGGCCGTGCTCAACTTTACTTATGGGTATCCTTTGGCTTTATCTCTAGTCGCGGATGTCTTTGCTCAGGGGCAAGAGTTAAGTTCAGGACTTACGCAAGAGCCATCTGAACAGACGGATGCTTGAGTTGTGCAATCAAGTAGTCCGAGAGCATCCCATGCTTGACTTGATAGATGGTTTTGCTGCTCTGGTAAGCGA
>NZ_JACJOD010000057.1 GCF_014695385.1 Trichocoleus sp. FACHB-46
GACCGTTTTTGACCGTTCTGGAAGAGGCGCAAATGGGGCAAGCAGGCATAACCAGACAAAGAGCATGCCAAAATGGACTTTACTCTTCTATCATTACATCTTGAGCACTACCTATCAGGGAGATGGAATTGAGGGGATCGCGCGATGGAACTGCTGTGTTTTTAGAGGCGACCGCCCTTCATGATATTTCTTTGGCCAGAACATACTTATTTGACATCGCAATTCCATACTCAATCGCTGTTCATTCGCATACGGCTGACACACGGAGTTTCTACTCTCAGGTTTAGAAACAAAGATCAACTGCGTCAGAAGTGCGGCAAAAATTGATATCGAACCTCAATAGCAGTCATTTATCCCGCTTTTGATGGCTAACTGCGTCAAAAGTGTGGCAGAAGTGCGGCAAAAAATTTTCTCATTTCTACTTAGAGATTAAAGCGATGTCACAGTATCAACTATTTGTCGATTTAAGTATGTCAGGCACAAAAGCCTCACTATCGAATGGAACCAAGTTTCAGAGTTATCTCTGCCCGTCTCGGGTGGCAGACTTGCCACCATCGGAGTTGCAAATCCTGGCGACCAGGGGACACAGTTCGGTGGGGGTCTGGAATCGGGGGCTTACCTTCAGCTTGGTGATACGGCTTATGCTCTGGCAGAAGATGCTGAGGGGCGATCGAACAAAACCACCGCCATGCTTCGCAAGAGTACCCTGGCTCATCTGCGTATTTTTGGAGTGGCTGGAGAAATGGCGCACCGCTTCCAGGTGTCATCCTTACCCATCAACCTGGGAGTCGCCTTGCCCTTTAATGAATATCTCTCGGATCAACATGAAGTGGCTCGGGCCTTACAGGAGGCGCATCACTTTACTTACCGGGGTCGAGATGTTGAACTCTTGCCCCAGGTGATTAAAATTCTGCCGGAAGGAGCAGGGCTCGTGCAGTGGCGCAAAATTCAGGCAGCCAAGCAAGGAGAAACGAATCAAACCTATGTGGTGGTGATGGTGGGCTATCGGGATTTGACCTTTCTCGTTTTGCGTCAAGGCAAACCGCCAACCGGAGAACCGAGCAGCACGGTCAAACTGGGGTATTTGGAATGCTTGCAATCGCTCGCTCAGGGCATTTGTCAGCCGGAAAGCTCATATCTGCTCGATGCCCTGCTGCATGGACAGGGTACCGTTGCCTTTCCGGACTAGCCGGGAAAAGTCTTTGAGTTAAGCGATCGCCGTCAGAAGGCAGAAGCTTACTACTGGGAAGAGGTTCGACATCATCTGAGCGATAAGTTTGCCGCGCTTGATGTCCCGCGATATGAGGTGCTGGTGGGCGGTGGAACTGCCTTGACTGAGTTAAGACCTCAGTTAGAGCCATTTCTTAGTAACCTGCCAGGAGCCACAACTAACTGGAAGCCGCTAAGTAGGCATGAATAGCGTGGCAAACGATGGTTTCAAGCACCAACCTTGACATTGTCTTAGCTTGCAGCGGGAACGATCGCATCAGCTAATCATCCTGCTTATTTGGATTGAATGTTGGATCGGAAGGCCAGCTTGATTTAATCAATTCACCCTTAAGCTCAAGTACGGGTTTCAGTTCTACCGTCACTGGTATTCCCTCAAGGAGTTGAATATCTTTACCTTGATGCGAGATCGCTAACTGAGTGCCTTGCTGCAACAAATAGGTTGCTGTTGTTCCTTGGATATCAACCTCTAATCGTTGTCCTTGAATCGTCAAAGGAAATCGTAGACGTTTAACTATCTCCGGTAGTTTGGGATGGAAGGATAAGTGACCGTTGTAATCTCGCATCCCAGCAAATCCATAAACGGCTACCATCCAGGTTCCTCCCATCGCTGCGATATGGCAGCCATCCTTCACGTTGCCCGCCACATCCCCTAAGTCCATCAGTACCGCATATTTGGCATATTCGGTCGCTTGCTCCAAATAACCAATTTCGGCTGAAACAATGCTCTGGATCGAAACAGAAAGAGAGGAGTCTCCTGTAGTCAATGGATCGTAATAGTCAAAGTTATGCCGCTTCTGTTCCGGTGAAAATTTATCTCCTAAGAGGAACATTGCCAGCACAATATCAGCTTGCTTGATCACCTGATGTCGATAAATTACCAAGGGATGGAAGTGTAGGAGTAAGGGATACTTATCAGGAGGTGTATTCTCAAAATCCCAGACTTTCTCGTCTAGGAAGGTGTCGTGTTGAATGTGAATTTTTAATCGTTCATCGAAAGGCAGATACATATTATCCGCTGCCTTTCTCCAGTTTTTTACCTCCGAAAGTTTCAGTTTAGTCTTATCAACTAAGGCAATGAACCAGTCTGGATGGCGATCGCGCAGCATCTCAACGGTGGAGGCAGCGTACCATAAGTTTTCGCGTGCCATCAAGTTAGTGTAGGTGTTGTTATTCACCACCGCGTTGTACTCATCGGGTCCCGTAACGCCATGAATGCAGAACTGACCTGCGACTCGCTTGGAGAAAAATCCCAGGCTGTACCACATCCGAGCTGTCTCGACTAACATCTCTGCGCCTTCATTGAGGAGAAATTCATCATCTCCAGTTATGTCAACATACTTTTTCAGCGCATAGATGATGTCTGCATTGATGTGATATTGCGCTGTGCCTGCCGCATAGTAAGCAGAAGCTTCTTCTCCATTGATAGTTCTCCAGGGAAATAGGGCACCATCTTGGTTCACTTCCCGGGCTCGCTGTCGTGCCTTATCTAGGATGCTGTAGCGAAATAGCAGTAGGTTCTTCGCAATCCGGGGAGAAGTATAAGTCAAAAACGGCTGGAGATAAATCTCCATGTCCCAGAAGTAATTGCCTTCATAAGCATGACTTGTAAGTCCTTTCGCTGGAACGCCTCCCCCTTCCGATCGCGCAGAGGCTTGAAAAACGTGAAATAAATTGAAGCGTAGCACTTGCTGCATCAATTCTATAGTGTCGCTGGGAGCGTGCGGGTCACCCTCAATTTTGAGATCGCTGCGATCCCAAAAATCATCTAGGTACTGTCGTTGGCTCACGAGCAGATTATCAAAACCATGAGTGATCGCTCGATCAAGGGTGCGTTCGGCTCGTTCACACAACTCTTGTGCTGGAAAATGGTCAGAGGTGTGATACGTCATATACTTGACTAATCGAATTGGGACGCCGGGTTGAGCATCCACCGAGAAAACGACCTTGCCATCGTCTTCTGAACACTGGCTTTCATAAGAGTAAGGAGATTTCGTTTCAAATTCATGATCAACACCACAAGCTAACGTCATCCGGCTGTTTCTCGTGATGTGACTCAAGATGATCCGGCGATCCTTAACCCAATAGTGTTCAGGTAACAGCACCCGCTCCTTAAAACCCTTGGCGAGACGCGGATCGCCTTCACTGGCACGGGCAGAAGCATCGTAGTGCATTTCGGAGGAGATAACAATCGGTGCTTTGGCGTTGAGGATGGTGACTTCATAAGAAATCGCAGCCAAGTGCCGATGTTCAAAGGAAACCAGTCGGCGCGATCGAATCGATACTTGCTTACCGGACGGCGTTTGCCAAAGAACTTCTCGATCAAGTGTCCCGTTTTGCATATCGAGCGATCGCTCGAACTTGAGCAAATTCGCAGTCGGTAGGTAAAACGGTTCATCATCGACATACAGTCTAATGATTTTGCTGTCGGTGGCATTGACAATGGTTTGTCCTGTCCTAGCAAAGCCATAAGCTTCCTCTGCGTAGACGATGGGCCAGGATTCATAAAAGCCATTGATAAAGGTGCCATTTTGCCCAATGGGACTGCCTTCCTCAAATACTCCTCGCATCCCTAAGTAACCGTTCGCGGTTGAAAACAGAGTTTCCATTTGTACCAAAAGTTTTGGATAGAACTGCTTTTCAACCCAGCGCCAAGGCTCAGGGGGATAAATATATCTGGGAGGGATTAAAGGTTCATGATGCAACATTGAGCTTCAACCTGATTAATGACTTCTGGCTTTTTTAGTAGCGGTATGTTTGAGTTCAGACTGACCTAACACCGCAGACTAGTAAAAATCCCTGTGTACCTTAATTGTCAGCCAAGTAACTCACTCAAATCTTGGACAACAATATCCGCTCCGTTTTTTTGCAGTGCCTCAGGATCTCCTTTGCGATCGACTCCAACCACGAGTCCAAATCCACCGTCGTGACCCGCCTGGACACCTGAAATAGCATCCTCAAAAACAATCGTTCGCTTTGGTTCAACCCCAAGTTGTTTTGCCCCCAACAGAAAAGCATCTGGGGCAGGTTTTCCAGCCAGGTGCAATTCATCGACTAGATTGCCATCAACCACAGCAGCAAAGAAATGCTCAATTCCAGCCACCTTAAGCACAGCTTTGCAATGGTGACTTGATGACACAACCGCTAATTTGAACCCGCGATCGCTCAAATGACGGATGAGAGCAAGTGATCCTTCGTATACCTCAATTCCTTTTGCCTGAAGTACTTCGTTAAAAAAAACGTCCTTGAAATTACCAAGGGCACAAACCGTATCATAGCCAGGAGGAGCGGATGGCTCTCCATAAGCTAACTGAATGCCTCTCGATTCCAAAAAACTTTGAACGCCAACATACCGCATTTTTCCATCAACATACAGCTTGTAGTCATTCTGGATATCGAAGGGTTGAAAGGGTTCATCGGTCTCTTCAGCCCGTTGCTTAAGAAACCCATCAAATATCCGTTTCCAGCAATCAGCATGAACCTTCGCGGTTGCGGTGATCACGCCATCTAAATCAAATAGGACAGCATCAAACTGACTCAAAGCGATGGATGAGTTGAACTGGCTCACAAAAATATCTCCTATCACCAAAGTAGCCCCCAAATCTCAATCAGCAATCCCTTAGGGGCAGAACAACACTCATAGGGATTTGTTTTGATGAAGTCGTTACCCTTCGCCTTCGTTTTAGCGCTTGAAGCAATTCTCTGCATTCCCTAAGACCTGGATAGTTTTCTGTGAAAGACGTTTCACGGCTGGTTGCTGCACCTATAAAAAATTACTGAGTAAATTTTGCTATTGGTAAATTGTCTATTCATCTACCTAGGGGTTATTGGCTGGTTTGTCTGCTTGCTTAACGAGCTCTACAGCTTTCGCCGTCAGCTTAGCGATCGCCCGCTTGGCCTCTTGAGACTTTGAATCAAGCTCGTCTAATATCGCAGCATATTGCTTCTCGACACGGGGCTGAGCGTCAATAGAGGTTAGCTTGTACTCTATCGTCTTTTGACGGGAACCACAGCTGGCTAGACTGAAGGTTGCGATCGCTGCCTAGGTAAATAGGGCTAACTTCCTCAAAGGTCTACTCCTGAGCCGTAGTTTCATAACGTTAACCTGGCCGAGCAGGCGATCGCTCTGTGACGCAGAACTTAAGCCAAGCTATCAGTCTTACTGGTTTAAGACATCTTTTCTGTGTTGGGGGGCAGCCGCGATCGCCGCAACTTCTGCCAGTAGCGCTTGAGAAACTCCCATCTCCTTGAGCGTTGCCATCAGGTTTTCTGCAACGGCATCAAAGTGTTCGCTGTTTAAACCTTGCTTTTCTACCAACTCTTTGTGGGCTTTCCGCATATAACGACCGTCGTATTTATTAGTTCCGCCAAAGGCATAGGTCAGAAAAGCCTTCTGGTGTGCCCGTTGTTTTACCATATCTACATTGGCAAAGAAGTGCTTGATGCGCTCATCCTGCAAGACTCGCTGATAGAATTTGTCAACCGCTAAGTCAACAGCCGCCGCACCACCGAGTTTTTCAAATAAAGTCGTCATAATTCTCCTCATCCTTTTCAGCAATTGCTTGACTACACTTCAACCGGTTCTTTTTCTGCTGCTTGCACAATTTGTCCGGTTGCCGTAGCGATCGCGGCTCTCACCGACTCTGGCAAGGCAGGGCTGTTTTCGGTGTGAGGGCTTTGGAACGTATCTTGTGCTTCAGGCTGTTGACAGGCAATCATCGTCTTGACATGCTCTAATTCGTCTTCGCGAACGGCAACAAAGACATCATAGAGATTCTCAATTTGAGGACGACGAAATGCCTCAGGATGCGTCGTTTGGAATTCGTCAAACATATACAAGTCGCCATCCCGGTAGTAGTTGATTGCGACTTCTGGCGCAGGCATTTGTTTGAGGACTTCACCGTGCTCTTGGAGAAACAGGTCGTAGGTGTGGTAGGCGTGCTCTTCAACATGCTGCATGAAGTGGTAGGCAGCGCGGGGATTGAGGATATACACCAAAACAATCACCCAGTAGTAAATCAATCCGCCAATCCGAGCCAGGGAGCGATCGTACCAGTGGTCGTTGCCACCGAGAGATTCGGCAATCAGGAGATGATGCAGTTCATTCCAGGACTCAGCAAAATGCACTTTCAGCCAGTCCGATTTGCGCCACCAGCCCATCGTTTCATATAAATGCAAGACCGAGGTGTAGGCAAAATAAGGCACCCGAGCCACTGTTTCTAGGACAAAAAATCGTGCAAAAATGCGATCGCGACCTTGATAAAAGGTGTTGAGTAGCGCTTCTAAGAAGTTGACGAGCAGTCGTATCATGATTTAGTTCCTCCAAAGCTGCTATCGCAATCGATAGGGATAGAATTGCCGCCTTCATAACCAGGACAAGTAAAAAGAGGCAAGAAAACAGGTGATGACTCTCACTTTGCCAAATTGTTCTCACCCAGGATATGAGCTACCTCATAAACCTAGATCTGGTTGGGTGCAGGGGGAGGCATCTTGTGATTACGGTTATTGGCTCTCATCTGGTTAAGCTGCTCTGGCATTCAGGCTACCATCATGCTTCAACCTCAGATTTCGTTGACACTTCATGAGGTAGCTCACATCTTGCACCTTGTGATCTGAACCTCCCACCCCTGCTGCTGCAATAACATTCGCTTTTGCTCAACTTCCTGAAGTAGCAGAGCAACCACCTCACTTAGGCAGGCTTCG
>NZ_JACJOD010000058.1 GCF_014695385.1 Trichocoleus sp. FACHB-46
TGAGATCTGCTTCACTCTCTTGTATCTCTAGTTTGTAAACCCCAGTCATACTCTACGATTAAACTCACTTCAAGTTTTATAGCATCTGTCGTTTGCTTTTGAAGAATTGGTATAATCACCTCGATCGTGGAACTGATGCAGTTCACCGCCACCGAGTTTGAGAGCCTGCCGCAGCCGCTTTTCATCTTGTTGGGGCTGGGCAAATCCTTCCGTGCGTTGAGCAACTAGATCGTAGAGCGATCGCATTTCTGGCGTAATGCCCTTAAACTGTAATTTTTCAACCGGAACCTGTTGTTTGAGATTGGATTGCAGAGTTTCCGCGATCGCAGGATCATCACGGCGATCGACTTCCTCGAACCAGCAAGAAGCTCCATTCCAACGAGAGATAATCTGCTCAAAGGTGTCTCCTTCTGTCACCAGATGCACAGGTACGGGTTTAACGGTTTTGAAGCGTTGGCGCATATCCGCTTCGTTGACTGGATAGGCTAACCAAGTTTGGTTGTGCAGACGATAGGCCAATCGCAGACGAAGGGCAGAAAAATGCTGGAGATAAGCGGCAATGTCAGGCAGATCGGCCTCTGCAATCAAAGTGGCAGTTTGTTGATCGACAGGTTGAAAGAGACCCCAACCCTCAAATTGACGGGGCTGAGGGACCAACGTGTAAACTATGCCAGCAACCCGTGTGCGCACTTTCCCACCTTTGACGCAAGGTGCAAGAAATTGAGTTGTGTGCAGTTGTACTTCAGCACTAGCAATTTGGTTAAGGAGAGTGCGGATATCCATAGAAGTTTAAGCCTAAATCTTCAAGTCAGCCATCATGCCAAAATGATCGGAGGGATAGAGAGTACGGCTGTTTGGAGCGGGTTGGTTCAAAATCAGTTGGCAATTTTGTACTTGCACAGCATGATTGACGAAAATGTAGTCTAAAGTACCCCGCCAAGGACGAAGCGTGCGGTTAAAGTACAAATTTCGCAAGGCGTGCCAGAGTACTTTTTGCCAATTACGGCGCACCAAGGGAGTAGGGCAGGTATATTCTGGTTCATGACCATGATGTGTGGCATAAGCAGATGTAAAGCGCTGTCGCATCAGGGCGATCGCTGGAGCGTCTGGTGTGCCGTTAAAATCTCCGACCGCAACAATCGGTAGGTCTGGTGGCAGTTTCCCTAACCAATCCAGAACTTGCTGCACTTGGATATCTCTTTGAGGGTGAGAGCCAGGATACCAATAATAGTGCCCGTTGCAAAAAAACAAAGGCTGTCCATCAATCCTGACCTCAACACATTGAGCTACTCGTCGCTGCCCCTGCAAAGCCAGCATTTTCTGCTCGACAAAGGGGTGACGGCTGAGAATTGCAATTCCATCGTGCGCCTGCTGTTCTGCATTGCTGGTTTTAGGAACCAAATACACATAAGGCATGCTCAGTTGTTCTGCTAACCAAGCACTTGTATCTTCAGGTAATTTGACTTCTTGCAAAGCGATTAGGTCAGCTTGCTCTGCTGCTAATCCAC
This sequence comes from Trichocoleus sp. FACHB-46, assembly GCF_014695385.1. NCBI lineage: Bacteria > Bacillati > Cyanobacteriota > Cyanophyceae > Leptolyngbyales > Trichocoleusaceae > Trichocoleus > Trichocoleus sp. FACHB-46. Next base: position 1,509 of record NZ_JACJOD010000058.1, read on the forward strand.
GTACTAGCAAGTCTCGGCGTTGCTGCCACTCTGTTAAGTCGAAAAGAATATTGATGGTAATGACTTTAACCATAGTTCGCACTGCATTCTCTTTTATCCTCCTACATCTCTACATTGCCCCGCAAAGTTTCGCGCACTGCCATCAAAATCTGTCCTAATTTATTCTTGCCGCTGCCGTCTTTGCCACAGCCCCAGTAGTAATCAACCGGGGAGTTTTCCACTAGCATTGCATCTCCGGTTGCCAGCAAGATGTCTCGAATGTCTGCATGGGCTTTAAACTTTTGCAACACTGCTTTTCGCATCACGTCATCCTTCACCTGTTTCCAATCAGGACGAAGAGGAAGCGTGCGATCGCGTCCCATATTCGCTGCATCTTTAGGAGTTTTGGTCTGTCTTACCTTTTCCAAATAGGGTGTACCAATAAACTTCTGGGCTTGAAAGTAATGCTCACTCGTCGCCCAATACAAATCGTCCAACATGAAGCCATGTGCTGAGAAATTAGAGAAGCAACCGTAGGGCTTTTCGCGTTCAACGTAAAAATAAATGGTCATGGTTGCTCCCTCAATTAATCAATCTCCTGCGTGCAAGTTGGCAGAGCATGATTGCGTTTTCTCAGCTACTAAAGGAACTCCGCTGGTGAGTTGTTACACACTCTTTTAAGGATGGCTACTTTTAAGCCCACCTCCCAGGTTCTTTGCACTCCTCGTTCACAAACGCCCACTGCACTAGGGCAGCGTTACCGTTCCTCTCGTACTCAGTATGTAGGCTCTAAAGGTTAGGGCACGCAGGAGATAAAGATGATTTAATACATACTACAAATACTACAGTAGTGATTTCGAATTGTCTAGGGCGATCGCTCACATCACCTACATCTTTACACCGCTCATCATGATTGCTCCATTAAACTATTGCTTCAACGGTTGATAACTGAAGACGTTTAGCAACCTCTAAATCAGCCAGAGGATAAACTACCTCACTGGGAACGCTCAGTTGCGCCCAATTTCCAGCCTGAACAAATGGATATTGCTCTCGAACAAACGGGGACATATCTTCAATACTTACAATCCAATCACGGGCATATTGGTCTAGCACTTCACCCCGTAACCCCAATTGAATCGCGCGTCGCTCTAGCTTGGCACCAGATGGATGATGATCTGGATCCCACTGCAACCGCACTGAGGATTGAGCAACAGCTTGTTTCCACTCCGCTTCACTGGAGTAAACCTCTGGAACAAAGCTAGAATGGACGGCTTCTGCCAGCAGCGTATCAAAGGCCGATCGCTTGATCCGAATTGCTAGGATGACTTCCTGGCCTACCTTGGTGCCCCAGCCAGAACGATACATCATCCACAAGAAGTTGGGCTTAATCCAACTCATGCGATTGAGACTAAATTCACCACCAAAGTAGCCATGTTCAAGCGCAAAGTGAGCGATCGCCGGACGATATGCCTGATACACCACAACGGAGGTTTCATCATACTGAGCAATAATATGCCGTCCAGTTTTCGGTAAGCGGAGAATGCTAGTAGAGTAATTTTCTGCCCAAAGTTTCACGTTACTTCTCGCTTGCACAACTATGCTCTTTCCACGTCACTTATCCTTGCTACTCCACCAAAGCGATCACTTAAATTCACACTACAGCTTGTGTACTAGAAGTAGCTAGAGCATATCCAGAGAGAACTTCATTACTCAAAATTTTCGTGATGAATCTTTCAGTTTTTGTTCAGCCTGTAGTAGTACTTCTCTTATATGTATGCTGGCTTTTTGTAATTGTTGCTCAGCTTGCAACAGCATTTCTTGTGCTCGTAGTCTATCCCTTGGATCGAAAGCACTTTGCATAATTTCTGCCGTAATCTGCTGAATACGGTGGTAATTTTGTCTAGCCTGCTCCAGAATCTGCTGATTTTGCAATTCGTCTTGAGCACTTAAGGGATGTAGTTGACTGTTAAGACTTTCAGACTGCTGTACTTCATTTTGGGATCTAATATCTCTTGCCTCTTCAACAATTGCTGGTTCGCTAGGCAAGTTGAGGAAATTACCAGCCTCATCTAGAAATCTGTCGCCTGTGTACAGATAGAATGAGACGTTAGCTTTTACAATCATCTCTTGGATTAATTCAGGCCGTGGGCCAAGAACTTTCCCTTGACGCTTTAGCCACCAATCTTCTTTCTGATCATCTGTTACAAAGATTAAAGGTTTTTTTTGCTCCCTCGCATAATCAATTAACTGAAACCAAATAATTACATCGCCATAACATTCTGGTGGCTCCTTCTTGTTATTACCTTCAGCATCCATGTAACCTGGAGGGTGTTTCTCCTTAAAACGCCTTTCCGATTCTTTATAAAACTTTGATAGGTTTTCTTCTGAGTAGGGTTGGCCTACTCTACCTTCAAATAAATTTGTAAGCCCTTCTCGAAAATCGTCCTGCTCTAGCAAGTTGGGATAATTTGAGTATGAGTTGGCTAAATCTTTTTTGGCTCTTTTGTAAGCTCTCTCAATAGTCCTTACTAGCTGTCTGACATCAACAAAATCATTAAAAGAATGCCGCTTGCTATATTTCTCAAGTATTCCGTTAAATTTTGCAAGATGATCATCTAATGACTTCTGCAATTCACTATATGGTTTTAATTGCTGTGAAATTACGTTTAAGCGTTCCTCCTGATACTCATATGCAACTTGGTAAGGCAACCAAATCCGTTCCTGTAGTTTATCAAGGATGTCAAAAAGTCTTTCCCTGGCTTTAGGCGTGTAGCGGTAAACATGCAAAAGAATGTTGGTATCAAATGAGAAAATACAATTACTCCAGAGGCTATCAAATTCCTCCTTTGTAGGTCTGTAGTATCCTCGAAATAAATTCCGCATATAAAGATTTTAATGTTGAACTAAGCAATGCTCACTAGATTCCTAGCAAGCAATGCTTCATTTTAACCTCACTTATCCGATCGCACAGGTAGCGCCGTGTCTAGGATCTCCATCAGTAGATCCAGACGAGAAGGGCGTGTCAGGAGAGGTACCAGGTTGGGCAGACTGTAGTAGTCTCCTGCAAACGTGAACGTTTCCACAGGTAGTTGCTTCTGCTTGAGTTGCTGCTCCACATAGTTGTAGTGAGTTCCAACTCGGACAATCACCACATTGGGCATCACAGCAAACTCACGTTGGTAGCTTAGGTAAGCTTCTAGGAAGTAAGGAGCAGCATTCTCACCCTCATCTGTGACAATGATGATCTGGTCAACGATCTGACGCTTCTTCCGCATAGCCTCCAGCGCACAACCAATACTGGTGCTGCTACCTGCCTTGATGTGCTGGAAAGCTCGCTCCCAGGCGGTCAACTCCTTGCCCTGTGCAATTACAGGATAAGGCATGGTGTCGAAGGCATAGACAAACAGATCCGCCTCAGTGATGCCAGAGATCAGTGCTGCCAACTGCTTACCAAGCTCGATCGCGTTCTCCATCGAACCAGACTTGTCTACAAACAGAGCCGTGGGACGGGTAATCACACCGCGTCGCTTCACCTGCTCATTCGTCACCTTCTCCAACCGAGCCACGGTGTCTTCAGCGAAATCTGCTGCATCGGCTGCCACCTGTGCCTTAAATGCGGCAACTCGTGTGCCCTTAGCGGCTTCATCCAGCTTGGCATCAATCAACGCCTTCACCTCTGGGTGATCCATTGCCCCTCTCACCTTGAGCGACTTGAGGTTGTTGATCACTTCCTGGGGCGACATACTGTTGATTAGCGCCACCAGAACCGTAGGAGTCAGTTGCTTAACCGCACCGATCGCGATCGCATAGGGCAGATTAAACTCCACAATCAGCCGCGCCTGTTCTGCCGCACTAGTAGTCTTAGCAAGCTGCTTCAACACGTCCGCCAGCGAACCCACAGGAGGGCGATCGCGGAATAGAATGGCATTGGCCCGCTCACTCGGCTTGATGTGCAGCGACGCATACAGGTGCTTCATCGCCTTCCGACCCCGCAGAGCCGCGCGATCGAACTGAGCAGAATTACTTTCCCGCACCTTCAGATACCGCTGCACCGCAGTCCGAGCAGAACGAGGCAGCTTATTCCGGTGCTGCTTCATGAAGTCCACCACCCGCGCCACTTGGTAAGGAGGAAACTCTTGCAGCATGATGAATCCCGCATCTCGGTGTTCAGTCAAATCGCTGGTCAGCAGATGCGCGACAAACACTTCTTTGTGGTCCCGCACATCTCCATTACGCTGATACCAAACTGCCAGATGCCCGTAAAAAATAGGGTCAAGTTCAACAAATAATTGGTGGATCTCTGCCACTTGCTCCAGCTTGCGGTGAGGAGTGGTGAGCAAGCTGTTGAGCATCTCCAGCCGCAGATCCCGTTCATCGTTGTTCATGGTCGTATCCTCCTTGTAAATCATCAGGAGGCGATCGCCGCAAAGGATAACCGCGCAAGTCGGAAGAACAAAGTTCACAGTACTTGTTGATGAATCAAGTGTGTAAGTTCTTCGCGTCAGGGCGCAGCGATCGCGTTAAAGAGAGAAAATTCTGATCAAATTGAGCAAACAATTACCGCGCAAGTTGCAGAAGCTAGGTCAGGGCTGATTGTAGATGCTAAATACCAAGAACCTTCTCAGTACTTAGCGCTCAATTCTCAACACTGTTTTTGCCTGCTATCGGTCTCAGGCTTGCAGCGTATCCCTCCAGATACGCACCTAGGTTTGGTGGAGAGTATGTAAGCTTCTGCGATCGGGGCGCGGCAATGATTGCCCAAGCAAATGTCATAGTTATGCTATTAGTAGCCAGGCAAATGACTACTAATAGCATGGATTGAGTTGAACTAAAGGAGACTAGGCAATGATGTGAGAAACCACACCTGCACCCACAGTTCGGCTACCCTCACGAATGGCGAATCGCATCCCTTGCTCAATCGCGATCGCTTCTTTGAGTTCTACTGCCATCTTGACGCGATCGCCTGGCATCACCATTTCCAGTGAGCTACCATCACCGTTGATAATGGCACTAATGGTTCCAGTCACATCGGTCGTGCGGACAAAGAACTGCGGCTTGTATCCAGGGAAGAAGGGCTTATGACGACCTCCTTCTTGCTTCTTGAGCACATAGACCTCGGACTCAAAGCGAGTATGAGGCGTAATCGAACTGGGTGCTGCCAACACCATGCCCCGCTCAATCTCATCCTTTTGGATACCTCGTAGCAGGACACCTACATTGAGACCCGCAACCCCTTCTTTGAGAGACTTTTGAAACATCTCAATGTCAGTGACAATTGCATCGCGAGTTGGTTTAATCCCTACGATTTGAATTTTATCGTTAGGGCGCACACGACCGCGCTCAATCTTGCCCGTTGCTACAGTTCCCCGACCCATAATGGAGAAGACATCTTCGACTGCCATCAAGAAAGGCTGTTCAGTGAGACGCTCTGGTGTGGGAATGTAGGTATCAACAGCATCCATCAAGGCATAGATGCCATCAACCCACGGGTTCTCACCCCGTTGCAGTTTGGGATTTGCTGTCATTGCCTCTAGCGCTCTGAGAGCAGACCCCGCAATCACAGGAATTTCATCCCCTGGGAAACCATAGTTAGTCAGCAGTTCACGAACTTCCAACTCCACAAGCTCTAGAATTTCGCTATCTTCTACCATGTCCTTCTTATTCATGAAGACCACCATGTAGGGAACGCCAACCTGCCGTGCCAAAAGGATATGCTCACGAGTCTGAGGCATCGAGCCATCGGCTGCTGAGACCAGCAAAATAGCTCCATCCATTTGAGCAGCCCCGGTAATCATGTTCTTCACGTAGTCCGCATGTCCAGGACAATCAATGTGAGTATAATGCCGCTGTTCGGTCTCATACTCGACATGCGCCGTGTTGATTGTGATGCCCCGTTGCTGCTCTTCGGGAGCGGCGTCAATCTCGTTGTATGCCTTCAGCTTCGCCTGACCCAGAGCTGCTAGTGTTGCTGTAATAGCAGCAGTCAGAGTTGTCTTGCCGTGGTCAACGTGGCCGATCGTGCCAATATTGATATGGGGTTTTGTCAGTTCAAACGTGGCGCGTGTCATGTTACATGCTTCCTTTTTCCTAAGTGAATTAAGTGATCAAAATGATGGTTCCGGCTACTTCTAGCTCTTGCTCAAGGGCTTGTTCCAAAATTGTTAGATTTTTGTCAGACATTGTAACCTCCAATGAGTGAGCTGCACTTATCAAGTAAGTGAATTAGGTCACTTCGTGCAAGTTAAAAAAGCTGTTGTTCATAGACAGGATTTGTAGCTTGCTTCCGCGTAGCGGTACCTGCGACACCTTTCTTATCAGGAAAGTGCTCTACCACTGAGCTAGTATGTAAGCTTTTTCGATCAGGGCACGAAGTGGAAAGATTGTTTAGCCGTAAACAGCTTGAGGACGGATGATTAAATCACCACTAGGGCGGCGATCGACCACATAGGCAGAAAGCCGATTTGTGTGAACATCTAGATGTTGAGAAACCCGTTCTTTAACGGCAACATCATTCATGCTTGCGGTAATGCCCAACTGATTTTCTGCGATGTCGAGCGATCGCCCTTCAAATCGAATATGTATCATTGCTCATCACCTCTGGCGATTGCTGATTGCAGCAGGAGTTAGAGAAAGCAACGTTGCTCTAGGCGATAAATTTGCTCTAGATGACAGATTGCCTGAGTGTGCTGACAGTCTGCTGACTTGGTTGTTTTATTTCACACTACAAACATAATACAGCGTACTACAAGCTGTCAAGAGGATACTACAAACTCCTTAAAAAGGTGAAAGGGTTATCATTAAAAGAATAGCTGGATTGCCTTAACAGCAAAACTTGCCCTTATTTCCTTGGTAACCTAAACTATTGAGCCTCGCCCACTAAAGTGAACGCAGCCCAATCGAATGGACTGGGATGATCGTTCATGGTTGCTAGCATTGCTTGTCGAAGTGCCTGGGCTTTATCTGAGTGCTGCTGCAAATTCTGATAGAAAGCAACCATCAACTGTGCCGTCGCATCATCCGGAACGGCCCACAGAGAAACGACCACACTGGGTACTCCAGCAGAGATAAACGCACGGGATAATCCCACAACCCCATCTCCAGTAATACGCCCTCGCCCCGTTTCACAAGCACTTAGCACCACTAGCTCTGCCTGCAATTGCAAGTCTAAAATCTCACTCGCTGTTAGTAACCCATTATCATCTCCTGAAGGAGCTAGGGCGATCGCACCAGGTACGCCTATCCCTTCTAGAGATACATAGTCTCCTTGGCTGCCATATTCCAGTAACCCATGTGTCGCCAGATGAATGATTTGAGCCTGGGGTAACTTTTGTTTAATCGATATCTTCGTTGCTTGACTGCCTGTAATCGCCACCGTATTGAGCAGTTGAGCAACCTTATGGGCTTCCTCTTCAGCATTGGGGAGCGGAGATAGTTGCTCGGGGGGTTGTCCTGGTGCAACAGAAACGACTGGCATTACAGGATTGCCTACAACCAGGGGAGAAGCTTGTCTACTTTTCCGGGCTTGCTGTCGTTGCTGATGGGTTAGGGCAAGCACCTGGATTGCAGGAGATGACAAGATAGTATGACGCTGGATTAGATATTGACCCTTCTCATCTTGTAAGGCGGGGAACGGCACCAGAAAGAGAGATTCTTGGGGAATAAAGATAATCCGGGTATTGGGGTTAGTCGGTAACAGGTCTGCGATCGGCTCAATCAGCAGACTGTGCAATCGTTGCAGCGCGATATTCTTTTCATCATCCGGGTGAGGATCAGTTGAATGGGTTGGTAGTGGTGTTTCAGGGAAGGTCAACTGTTTATTGCGGTTAACCGCTTTGGAAATCACCGATTGAATCAGGCGATCGCAGGCAGGACTTCCATTCAGACACCGACCCGCATTGACCAGTTGAGAGAGGGTGAGGTCTTGTTGCCAGAGGGGTTTGAGGTCAACTTGCCGAAAAGAGATCTGCCCGGATGGATTCACTACCCAGATATATAGGTCTTGCTCTCGACCACGCTGTTTGCCTTGAAACTTGAAGTCATCATCAAAAACGATCGCATACTCAACGAGGGTTGCGTTCTGCTGCCGAGCAATTTGCTTGAGTTGGTCAATCGTGAGTCTTGACTCATCACTCTTGACTGACTTTTGATGACTTTGCTGACTAACTCTGCGAGATAAGAGTTCGACAAAGGCGCGGGCTCGGCCTTGCTCAGAGATCTCTAGTGCTGCTTCTGGTTGCTTCGCTGCAATCAAAACTTGTTGCAGCAGGTTATAGGTTTGAACCTGAGTATCAAAAATCGAAATTTTATAGGTATCGCTCAGCCCTGGGCGGATGCCATCGAGCAACTTTATCGCCGCCCGAAGCTGAGTTTCTGCCTCTGTTAACCTGCCTGCTTCAAGCAGGGTATGCCCCAGATTGTTCAGAGTTTTGCCTTCCAGTTGAGGACTATCAAGGCTTTTGGCTAAGTTCAAACCTTGTTGTAAAAATTTTAGGGCTTTGGGGTAATCTCCCTTGTCCGCATAAGCTATCCCCAGACTTCCTAGAGCTTCTACTTGACGTTGGCGTTGCTGAGTCTGTTGGGCGATCGCTAAACTCTGCTGGTAATACCCGAGGGCTTTCTCAACTTCCTGTTGGGAGTGATACACAGCACCGAGATTAATCAGAGTGCTAGCTTGACTAGACTGATTGCCAGTCGCTTTGGCCAGGCTTAACCCTCGCTCCAAAGCTGCGATCGCGTCATCATATTGACCTAAGTTGGCATAAAGGGCACCCAAATTGCTCTGAGCGATCGCTTCTCCTGGGCGATCGCTAGTTTGTTGAGCCAGCTTTAGGCTTTGCTCGTAAGCGCTCTTGGCGCTGTCGTAGTCTCCGACCGCTTCAAAGCTATTGCCCAAATTGAGCAGCACCTGCCCCAACCCCTGGCGATCGCCCAACGCCCGCATTAGTTTTCCAGCACTTCGGTGGGCAGTGATGGCTTGGCTGTAATTGTCTAAACTTCCATAAGCCAGCCCTAAGCTGCCTTGAGCTTCTGCTGCAATTCGGGTAAGGTTTAGAGCTTGAGCGATCGGCAGTAACGTTTCTAAAGTGGTCACTGCTTCGCGATAGCGCTCCATCATGGCATAGGTAGCACCGATGTTTGCTAGCACTGATGCTTCTCCCTGACGGTCTTGCAGCTGTTGATACTGCAACTGTGCTGCTTGCCAAGACTTGAGGGCAGCTTCTAGTTTCCCTGCTTGATACTGTTGATTTCCCTGCTGCAAAAGCTGGTCTGCCCGACGACTTTGACTCGCCTTTTGAATCAATGGTGACGAGGGAACAGAATTAACTGCAAAGGAGGGAGACACTGACAGGTATAAAAGAGTTGCGATCGCCCCTCCCCAAATCCTTTTTTGCCTCCTTTTACCGTTTGCTGGTTCATGTTTTGAATGGGATAAAACTTGAGCCATTAGCTAATTGCTACCTCACACCTCCATCCAGCAATTTCAAAATCTCATTATCGTCGGCTGTGGTATCGCGGGTTGTAGTTGAGCGATCACCGATTGCCTTACAAGGGCGGCCGTTTGCGTCTGTAGACAAGGTGACTCGACTGGAGCGATCGCGGCCATTAGAGACATCCGAAGCAGAAGCAATATCACTCGGTGAAATGCAGTTGGAACTTTGGTCATTGACTTGTAACTGCGTAATCTGCCCCTCTTGTGAAGTCGCAGGGCGCTCTACAGGAGAGTCACCCTCAGTCTGAGGTGGGGGAGTCACTGTTGCGGGATCAGATACAGGTTCTGGAGAAACAGGACGGGAAATAGGGCGATCGCCTTCAACTTGAGGCTGGAGAACCACCACTGGGCGATCGGATATTGGTCCTGGAGAACTAAGAGGATCACCTTCCGTTAGAGGGGGAATTACGACTGTGGGGTCAGGCTGCGGTACTGAAACCAGAGGATCACCCTCAATCACAGGCGGAGGAGTCACGATTACGGGATCAGGTGTTGGCACAGGCGCAAAGACTCGGCTCTGAGGAGAGCCATAAAACTCACCATTGCTACCAGCTCCAACAACAATCGCGCCAACTGTACCGCTGGTGTTGGCAGGAAAATTCTCTGAAGCAAAAGTCAATGGTTTGTATTCTCCATTGAAGGTGAGGGAGCTAGCGGTACTCAGAACCTGATCAGAATCTGTGATCGGGGCAACAGGGCTATAAGTCTCTCCATCAGATGATCTCTGTTTCTGTACGAATGGATCAGCCGTATCAACAAGTGTCGTAGTTTGAGGCCCCCCATTAAAGCCAGCATCTCCCTGAATCACGACTAAGCCAGTAGTGCGGTTGTCCTCAGAAAAATCAATCCCTGGATAAATATCAAATCTATCGGTTGAAATTCGTGTGCCTTCCCCGTATTGAATCCTGACAGGTGCATTCACCACTCCTTGAGGTTTGCTAATGCTCGGTCTCGCCATCAAGCTTACGGGCAGAGCCCGAAGGTTGTCTCCCTCAAGAAGCACGGTGCTGTCCAACTGGCTATCAGTCAAGCTAATGCCTGATAGCTTACTTTCAATAAAGTTACGAAGCTGCGGATTCGTTCGTAAGCTAGTGAAGTTAGTGACACTTCCTAAACCACTGAGAGAAATTTGGCCGATCGCCTGAAAGGAACCCGCCGCTTGCACATTAATACCATTGGCTCCAGTATCAATGGTGCTGACAAGAATATTGCCAGTGTTGGAAACAAGCTTCACAGAACTATCACCGCCTGGAGATTGGCTATAACCCGTGGTTGAAATATCTCCAGTTGTAATACTGCCACTTGCTAATATGTCAACTGAATTACCAAATGTATCTATGGTCGGTACGGGCCGAAAGGTTCCCCCAAGCCTAACGGGTCGGCCAGTGCCATCAACAGGACCAATTGTGACACTGCCGCGAGAGTCGATCGCAATGACTTGGTTCCCTTGAAAACCTGGGGCCGCAATGCTGGTGTTTATGCTCGTAGGATTAACATTGACTTGAATTTCACCCCCTGCCAGAGCTGGGTTAGGGAAATACTGATTAGTCAGCAACACCATACCTCCAAAATCCGAGGTGCCCGTTCCAGGATTGACTGTAATTCTGCCAGTGGTAATGTTGGCACTCGTTGGAGCTGCAAAAACAGGCTGATTGGCAGAAGCAGTGTTGGGCAATGGGGTGGCTGAACTATGTCAGTAGGCACGCCTAAAACCGCAGGAACACCGCCCAATTGTGACCAATCGATGCCAGCCCGAACATCTAATGTGGGCCGAGCACTACCATCGATGAAGAGAGTGGTTGGGTCGATCCACTGCAATGTGTTGTCGCTATCTAAAACAGGAGTGCCATTGTATTGCAGAGGGCTACCGTCGGCACGTGTCACTGTTGCTAAATCAGCAAAGGTTTGAGTGGCATTAAAAGCAGCGGTGTTATTCGGGTTAATGGTGGTTGCTGCATCTCCTGCTTGAGTAATTTCGACATCTCCTAAGGTGACACTGCCACCCGCTAAAATATGCAGCGAAGCTCCTGTGTAGTTACCCAGCGTGATATCTCCTGCGGCCAGAATGATCGGGTCATAGAAGCTAAAGACATTGCCTGGATTGCCATCGAGTTGCTCAAATTTGAGATAGCCACCTGTAAAGTAGTGAGCATCACTGCTGATGGTCTGACTCGATCGCAACACCAGATTACCACTGGCAACTAGGCGACTGTCAACATGGTTGAGTGCTAAGATATCAACCGCTTGATTGCCCTGAATGGTAAGATTGCCGCCCGCTTCAACAATGACAGGCTTGGCTGCACTGTCTCGAATCTGCACTGTATTTTGAGCCAGTAAATTCAACGCTCCTGTGGTGTAAAGTTGACTTTCTAGCAGCGTTAAGTTGTTACTCGCTGACAAGGTTGCTGTTTGGGCTGTAATACCTGTCGCAACTACATCGCCAGCTTCAATGTGAATCCCAGAACCAACTAGGCGGACAACCCCATTTTCAACCGTTACGCCCGTGGCGTTGCTCAGGTTTCCGCCTGTCAGTAATTGAGGTAGAGACAGCGGTGTAAACGGCAGCGCCTGAACAGTTGCACCCGTCGTTTCAGGTAATGACAAACTTAGTAGGCTGCCATCTTGAGAGATGTTGACTATCTTCTCACCGGGAACTGCTGCAACAGTGACCTTGCCTTCTGGTGCGGTGAGGATTCCTGTATTGATGACGGTGCCACCCAATAAGGCAATACTGTGTCCCTGTCCAACGACGAGGTTTCCTGCGTTAGCGATCGCCCCTGGCTGAGCCATCGTAAACGCAAAGCTGGTGGGATTGCCGATCAGGTTGGCATAGTCGTTCGCAGCGATCGCATTAAACCACTGGTCTCCAAACCCAATGCCATTAGCAGTAGTTGCGGTAAAGGAACCTGATACATCTAAGCTGGCTCCAGAACCAAAAATAATGCCAGCCGGGTTCATCAAGTACAGGTTGGCGTTGCCTGCAGTTATCTGAAGCACTCCATTGATCAGGGAAGCGTTCCCTCCTGTTACTCGCCCCAGAATATTCTGGACACCAGGGTCAACGAAGTTTGCGGTTTGTCCTGCATCTACACTGAACTGACCAAAGCTATGAAATAGGTTACTGCCTGTCTGCGTACCTCCAGTGATGTTGATTGTGCCACCGCTTAGGTTAACGAGGGTTCCATTTTCGCCAGAGGTGATTTGTGCTGGCGCCGAATCGGCCAGTACGGTTGCTAAACCAACGGTGAAGACAGAAGAACTTAGGAGTTTCAGCCAGTGCATAGAGATGAATCAGCGAGAAGTGTAGAAGCCGCCGGATGAAGAATCTCAGTTCTCAATTCACTCCGCCTATCTGAGATCAGTTGACTAAAGTGAGCGCCTCCCAGGGAAGGTAGGAAACGGAAAAGATTCAGTCCGTGGGGAACTAGTATATCTACTAACTTCTCTGGTTTCTATACACTTCAATCAATCTTTAATAAGTGAATCCACGGAAATGATTTAGAAGCAATCGGACATAACGCTGCGATCGCAGCATAGGCTTTGCAATTATCTGCCTCAAATTCCACCTCGGCTCCTACCGCTGTGTGCACTAGGTCACTCCTCATCAGACTTCACAAGTCTTTAGCGGATCGAGGGCGAATTTGTAACCGAACCCTCGGACAGTTTGAATCAAAGTTGGTTGCCTTGGATCAGGCTCAATTTTTTTACGAATTTGACCAATGTGGACATCAACGACCCGTCCATCTCCAACAAACTGATGCTTCCAGACTGCCTGAATTAGTTTTTCACGATTCCAAGCTTGTTGTGGTTGTTTAGCTAAACAATAGAGCAAGTCAAATTCTAGAGCAGTTAGAGGAACAGGCTGATGATTCTGAAGAACCTCACGACGAACGGGATCGATGATTAGATCATCAAACACGAGATGAGGTGATTTCGCAGGAGTCGCGAAGGTTTCAGAGAGGCGCAGAATCGCCTGAACCTGCTTCTCTAAAAGTTGTAGGTGGAATGGCTTGGTGATGTACGCATCAGCCCATTGTAGTCCAGTCATTTGTTCTTCTACGGCTGTCAAGCTTGTGAGTAGGATGACCGGAATATCTCTACATTGGCGTTTCATCCGCTCACAGACATTAAAGCCCAGCATGTCAGGTAAGATGACATCCAAAATCACTAAATCAGGATTAAATGTTTCAAATGTAGCTAATGCAGTCTGAGCATCTGCAACGGCCTCCGTATGATAGTTTTGCCGCTCTAAAAAGCGCTGTAACAAGTTACGGATGGCAAAGTCATCCTCAACAATTAAAAGTCTAGAAGTTCTCTTAGAAGACATCTTTACATCTCAAAGTAAGCAGTGTTTGGTATCTAGCCTTAACCCGCTACAAGCGCATCCTCTCGTAGGATGCCAATGAAGAAAAAACCGTATCACAGCTTCAGATAGCTGAAGCTGCTGCCTTGAACTCCCATCTTGGCATCGATGGGTCTATGGTTAACTTCGTTTCTTATTCTGCATCTGCTTCTTCAAAAAAGCAGTAAGAGAAAAAATGTTTAATGCTTGATTTTTGTATGAGTTTTGTATGACTTTATCTCTAGACTGTCTAGCTTTAATCTAAGCGGTTAAAATCGGATTGGTTTTTAGACAACATCATGAGAAACCGAGGGCTCTGGGCATCACCTGATGGAATTAAGCAAGCGAGACTGGCTTTGACTGATAAGGCTTGGAGTCAGAGTCAGTTGGCAAATCTACTGGGTATTAGCCGTCAACCGATCGCCAAATTCTTTGCAGGGAAGCCTGTGGATCGCCTTTATTTCGTGCAGATCTGTCAAAAACTAGATTTGCGCTGGCAAACTATTATTGATTTGTCTCAAGCTGCTGTAGCTGAACAAGAGCCAAATGCTCAAGTTGCAGATGTTGAACCGAGTACTGATGTGAATGCGATCGCCTACGAAGTTCGGCAAAGCTGCCGAGATAGGATTCAGTATCAATGTGGTACTACACGGATGATCGATCTTCCGCAAGCGATCGCCTTAAATGATATTTATGTCCCTACGCAAGTTCTGATAGATACCTCTCTCCAGCGGTGGCGACAACCTGCCCATCTTTTACATTACTCTAGTCAAAACTTACAGAGTGAGCGCTCAGGAGAACCGACCAGAAGTGAGGTAGTGCCAAAACGATTATCCGGACTATACGTTGCCTCAAGGCATTCAAAGTTAGTCGTATTAGGCAAGCCAGGTTCAGGAAAAACGATGTTTCTACAGAATTTAGCTCTTCAATGTATTGAGGGGAAGTTTCAAAGCGATCGGATTCCCATCTTTATTCCAATTAAAGTATTTGTTGAACATATAGCAAACGAAAACGATTTTAGTTTGTTCAACTATATTTATCAAAAATTAAGATACGACTGCCAGTTGAATTTTGAACAAATTAAAAATTTATTAAACCATGGCAGAGCCTTAATATTATTAGATGGATTGGATGAAGCTCCTGTTGAGATTAGAAACAAACTCTTGATCGCGATTCAGCAATTTTCTCAGGATTATTACCAGAACCGATTTGTGATTAGCTATCGAACATTGGCTGTTAGATATCAGTTCTTTGGTTTTGCCGAAGTTGAGATAGTAGACTTTGAAGCTGAACAGATCAAAATTTTTGCTGAAAAATGGCTTGCTACTGTTTGTGCTCCTGACAAAGAACCAGGAAAAATATTGTTTGATCAATTTATAAATCAGCTAAAGTTTCCTGAAAATCAACCAATTAGGGAATTGGCAGCTAGACCACTTTTCCTACATATAATTTGTTTATCGTTTCAATCATTCACTAATTTTTCTCCCAATCAAACTAGTCTGTATAAGCAAATCTTGAAAGTTCTGTTAGTAGAATGGAATGAAATAAAAGGCAATAGTTGTAGTTTAGTCCCCTTAAATTTAACCTGGCTACATCTTCTAGAAATTCTTTCGCAAATTGCGGCGATCGCTTTTGAAACTGAGAGTCTCTACTTTGAGGAAGAGCAAATTCAATATATTGTTGCTGATTATCTCAGAAAACTTAAAACCCATGAATATGAAATGATTCAACTGCAATTGAGTAGTATGGCAGTGTTCAAGGCGCTCACGGCACAATATAGTTTCTTTCTAGAGCAAGCACGCGGAGTTTACTCATTTTCTCACACAGCTTTGTATGAATATCATGTTGCCAGAAGTATTATTGATCGTTTTAAGTCAAATATTTCAGATAAAATCCTTGATGATTTTTTTGATCAGAAATGCTGGCATCTTTTTCTACTCGTTTGTGAAATGCTACCAAATGTTGACACTTTGCTTTTAGCAATGAAACAACGAGTTGACGCTCTAATTGCTAATGATAAAAAAATACAGCAATTTCTAGCCTGGTTGCTACACAAGTCTAGCTCCGTCTCAAATTCAGATCAATTAATGATTCGCGCATTTTACTTGGTAAACGAGTGCACATTAGCTCAGATCTATATTCAAGATGCTCTTGAGCAGGTTCTGCATCGTCCCCCGAATACGAAAAATGATTTGATGATTGATCATGCACTCTCTAGAGCGCTCATCTGTGCTGAGGCTGTTCAACACTCCTTAAGTGCTGCCGCTAGCTCAAATCTATTTCTGGATCATGCCCACGCGCTGGCCGTTGCTCTAACAGCGTCCTTGAGCTATGACTTGGAGTCTAAACTAAGGCGATCGCTACAAAAAATTAGTGATCAATTACCTAATTGTGATGAGACTGAGGAAAACTTGAAGCAGTGGTGGATTGTAAACGGACAAAAATGGACTCAACGCTTCAGAACTCTAATAGTAGAGCACCGAAATATTGGACATCATTGGCAGTTCACTCAACACCAAAATAACTTACTTCATCGGTACCATGATGCCAACTTACTAGTCTTACGCGGGTTGAAAAGAGCTTTCCATATAACACCTTTAATACGACAAAAGATCGAGGAGGCACTCTTATTACCGATATAAACTTTAGAAAGTGTTTGTAAATAGATATAAAGCAGAAAGGATTCAGGCAATAGACTAGACATCCTGCATGAATCAGGAGGGGTGTGCCCTGCTTGACTGACAAAAGTATTGGGAGTTGAAACGAAAGCTAAGAGAAAAGCAGAGCCTGGTTTAAGCTGATAAGTTATCACACAAACCGGCAAAATCAATGGCACCTACTTCCCGCCTCTATCATGCGCTGCATGAATATTTGGTAGTGCATCAAAACGTGGTGGGTTCGGTAAAGTAGCAAGGCACCTCCCCTCAAGCATGATCTATGGAATGCAAACTCTGCACTTACCCCCGCATCCATAAACATGGCAAAG
>NZ_JACJOD010000059.1 GCF_014695385.1 Trichocoleus sp. FACHB-46
TAGTGGTTGAACGTTGTCCCACAACAGACGAGGGGTCAACTTCTCACCACGCAAATAACGGTTGATGCGGTCATGACTAATGCCATCAAGATGGTCAGCCAAGTTTGTCACTGGGTAGTTGATCGGGCTACTGATCAGGTATTGGCAGTAGTCGAGTTTAGTGAAGCTCATTGCTCCAGTCTAATATTGCTCCTGCGTAAGTCCTGAGGGTGTTCTTAGAATAACGCTATGATTTGCCCATAGCTTAGAGTTGATTTTCTTGTGCCTAAGTCAGGTTCTTTGTTTCCCATTGATGAAAACTACACTGCCTTTCTGCGATCGTTGAAGGAGCGAATACGTCAGGCACAAATTAAAGCAGCATTAGCTGTCAACAATGAACTAATCCTACTTTATTGGCAAATTGGTCGCGAGATATTGAATCGGCAGCAGCAGGAAGGGTGGGGAACAAAGGTCATTGAACGTCTAGCACAAGATTTGAAACGGGAGTTTCCTGATATAGGTGGATTTTCGTCCCGCAATCTCAAATACATGCGAGCGTTTGCTGAAGCATATCCCGATGAGCAAATTGTGCTACGCTACGCTGCACAAATTCCCTGGCGGCATAATCAGGCGCTACTAGATAAGTTGAAAAATCTTGAGCAGCGACTTTGGTATGCTCAGAAGTCGTTTGAGAATGGTTGGAGCCGCGACATTCTGGTAACGCAAATTGAAACTAACTTATACATACGCCAGAGGGGAGCAATTACTAACTTTGAGCGCACTCTACCGGATCTAGACTCTGATCTAGCTCAGCAGTTAGTCAAAGATCCCTATAACTTTGATTTCCTGACTATTAGTGAAAATGTTAAAGAACGGGACTTGGAACGAGCTTTAGTAGAGCGCATCCGAGACTTTTTATTGGAGTTAGGTATTGGCTTTGCTTTTGTGGGTAGCCAGTACCGTTTGGAGGTGGAGGGTGACGAATACTTCCTTGATCTGCTTTTCTATCATCTAAAGCTGCATTGCTACATTGTGATTGAGCTGAAGGTGACAGAGTTTAGGCCAGAGTATTCCGGCAAAATGAATTTTTATGTTTCAGCTGTCAATAACATTCTGCGTACAGAGGTGGATGGTCCAACAATAGGAATTATTCTATGTCGCTCTAAGAAAAAAACGACAGTTGAATTTGCTTTGGATACTGTACAAAACCCAATTGGTGTCTCCACTTATAAGTTGCGCGATCAACTGCCCCCTGCCTTACAGGATTGCTTGCCCACAGTTGAGCAGCTAGAGATGGAGCTAGAAGCGGCAGCTTCTGCCCTAGAGGAAGAGCAGAATTAATTTTTCAAAAGTATTTGTGACAGGTCGGCGTAAACTCGCTGTACACTAACCCTGTGTTGCAACAATTTGAATCGTGGCAAAGGTTATCTCATTTTTTAACCAAGCTGGGGGCACAGGCAAAACGACCTTGGCAATGAACTTGGGATATTCACTTTCCCAACAAGGACACCGTATTTTACTTGTGGATATGGACCCACAGTCCTCCTTGACTGTTTTCATGGGAGTGCAGCCTCATGAACTTGAGGACACTATTGCTCAAAGCATCCTGGATAGAAAACCGCTGCCTATTTTAAGCGGGGTTCATCAAATGGATCTAGTTCCAAGTAATTTGACGCTTAGTGCTGCTGATGTAAAGTTGGCAACGGCGATCGCTAAAGAGACCCGCCTCAAAAAAGCGCTCTCTCCGGTTGAGTCTGCCTATGATTTTGTCTTGATTGACTGCCCGCCAACGTTGGGCGTTCTCAGTATCCTCTCCCTGGTAGCATCGACTCATATCCTGATCCCAATGCAAACTCAATATAAGAGCTTCGTTGGTTTAGATCTGCTGCTAGGTACGATTAGTGAACTTCAGCAAGAAGGGGTTGCTGCAGACCTGAAAATTGCTGGAGTAATTCCCAATCTGCACGATCGCACAGCCCAAAGTAAAGAGATTTTAGAGGCGGTGACAGAGCAATTTGGTGGCGTTGCACCCGTTTTCCCGCCTATTCCACGCGCAATTGCATTTGCAGACGCTTCAATGCAGCACCTACCGCTAGGGCTATATGACCCTAAACACCCTGCTCTTACTGTCTTGACAACTATTACTCAAAGTTTGGAGTCCTTGTAGTGCCACCCCGTCGTAAGGCTGCATCTCAGCCCCAGCTTCGTAATGTTGCAGTCATTCTCAACCGAGAGAGTCCTGCTCAGTCCGCTCAACCTGCTCAGCCAATTTCACTTGAAAAGATTCATTTGCCTGCAAAGCAACCCCGTCGTTTCTTTGATGCAGACAAAATGGCTCAACTAGTAGCATCTGTGAAAGAGTTTGGCATTCTAGAGCCGCTTCTAGTTCGTCCATTGAAGAGTGGTGAGTATGAACTGGTCGCAGGGGAACGGCGGCTACGGGCAGCTCGTGAGCTAGGCCTAACTGAAGTGCCCATTTTGGTACATGATTTGGATGAGCGGCAAGCGCTTCAAGTGACTTTGATAGAGAATCTTCAGCGAGAAGATTTAAATCCGATTGAGGAAACAGAAGCAGTCTTAGACTTGCTCGCGATCGCTCTTGAAGTAGATAGGGATGAAGTAGTATCTATCTTGCATCAATCGTATAACGCTAAACAGCGTGGTCAGGAGTTGAATCAGAACGTTCTGATTCAAATTGGGAAGATTGAATCATTACTCTCAGAGATAGGTCGCTTCAACGCCGGAACTTTTCGCTCTAGCCGGCTTCCGCTTTTGAACCTTCCTGATAATGTTCTGTCTGCCTTACGGAACGGGGAGATCGAGTACACCAAAGGTCAAGCGATCGCCCGAGTTAAAAATGAAGCTCAGCGAGCTGAACTACTCAAGCAAGCAATTTCTGAGAACTTGCCTTTGAGTGAAATTAAAGCAAGGATTCAGGAGTTTAAGTCTCAGCCAGAACTAGCGCCAGAGAAGGTGATTGCTCAACGATGGAGTGAAATTGGTAAGCGGTTACAAAAGGGCAAGATCTGGAGCGATCGTAAGAAACGGGATCGAATTACGAAACTATTGAATGAATTGGACAAACTAACCGCAAGCGATGACTGAATAAGAGGTTATCGCTTGCGGTTGTCATACTTCAAAAGAGCCGCACGTAAGATGCAGTGCAACTTGAGCAACACGCATCGCTAGCCTGCCCTAGCTCAACATCAGTTTCAAAGCAGCTGCAATGGAGTGGATTGGCATTGTTAGTGAAGTTCTGTAAGCGCCATCTAACAGATAGATGGAAGCAGTGTGTTGGTTGTCCTAGGCCCAAAATGAGCCGAGCGACCGTTCGGCTTGTGAGCTTACCAGGCTGCTCGACTCGGTTTGTTTTTGGATGCTGTGATTCGCATCGCTGGAGCAGATCTGGACTCTTCGTACACACCCGATGAATTCACATTCACCAGCTCTGGCAATGAAGAGTGCTCACGCCGAACAGGCAACCCGAAAACCGAGGTAGTTGAGCCTGCTGTCCGCATCAAGCCAGTCGCGGTAAGCAGAGCGGCAGTGTTGCGGAAGGCCGTACCACGAACCGCCGCGCAGCACTCGACGATCGCTGTCTCCACCTTTTACCCAGGCACTCCCATCTACGGGCGCACCCTCGTAGTTTTCATGCCAGCGACCGGCACACCACTCCCACACATTCCCATGCATGTCATACAGCCCGAAAGCATTGGCAACTGCAAAATTTCCAACGGGAGTAGTTTCCTGACGACAAACCCCTTTTGGACCTCGATCATAGGAGCCTAACCATCCCATAGTTTGGTCGTCTTCACCGCGATAGTTTGCTAAATCAGTTGTAATCGTTTCGCCAAAGTGAAAGGGGGTTATGGTTCCGGCTCGACAAGCGTATTCCCATTCGGCTTCACTGGGTAGGCGGTATTGTCTGTTGGTGTGGCGGGAGAGGCGATCGCAAAACTCCACCGCGTCAAACCAGGTGATCTGCTCAACCGGACGGTTATCGCCCTTAAACTCAGAGGGGTCGGAGCTAAGTTCTTGATTCACCTGGGGTAGGGCAGCTACGGCTCGCCATTGCGCCTGAGTAACGGCATACTTCCCTAGAAAGAACTTTTGAATAGTGACCTGATGCTGGGGTTCTTCATTTTCCTTGCGTTCTAGTTCATCGGGTGGGGAGCCCATCATGAAATTGCCAGCCGGGATGAGCACCATATCTAAGGTGACTCCTTTGCCCAGATCCTCAACAAAGTACTGAGCTTTTTCGCGGCGACGGTTAATCACCAGTATGGCAGTGGGTTCTTGGGATGCTTCCGGAAGCTTTGCGCTCATCGAGGTGACTCAAAGGTGAGGGAGTTAAAAATGTGTTGTCTTGGGTGCCAGGTATCACCATGTTTGAGGTGAGCAGACCAGCTTTGAACTGATTGAGTTACATCCTCAAAGCTGGTTAGCCCTTGCCGATAGCTCTGCTGTAGCCGTCGCAAACGGCATCTTGCTCGCTTGAGATTGTGAGAGCGTGCCCGAATGTGGTCAGGAAAGACCCGAAAGCCCACAAAGTTTGCACCTAACCGAGTGGCAAAGAGTTGGCTCTTAATCGGATGAATTTTGAGTCGAAGCGTAGCTAGATAGTTTTCGATCGCTAGGCGAGCTTCTGCTAGGAATGTGCGATCGTCCGAAAACAGGCTGAAGTCATCGACATAACGCACATAGCGAGATACTTTGAGCTGTTCTTTAACGAAGTGGTCAAAGCTACTTAAGTAAATGTTGGCAAAGCACTGACTGGTCAAATTACCAATGGGTAAACCTTTTCGCCGTTCAATCGGCGTTACGAGTGTATCTCCTGGAAAATATGCGATCGCTGGCTCTTGCTCGTTGCTGCCGTCGATAATTGTGTCAATTAACCAGAGGGTTCCTGGACATTTGATTTTGCGGCGGAGCAACCCTTTGAGGATTTCGTGATCGATATTGGGGAAGTATTTGCGAATATCACATTGCAAGATATAACGACTGGAGCGGGCGAACTGGGTAAAGCGCTTTAAGGCTCGATGCGTGCCAAAGCCCAACCGATTAGCGTGGGAATCGTGGATAAAGGTGCGCTCGAAGATCGGCGTAATGATGTTGCACAGGGCGTGGTGTACGACACGATCGCGGTAGGGTGCAGCGGAGGTCATTCGAGGTTTGGGTTCTCTAATCCGAAAGGTTCGATATGCTCCTGGCTGATAGGTCTGGCTTTGCAGTTCTCGCTGAATTTTTTCTAGTTCTTGCTCCAAATTGTAGTTAAATCTCAATACATTGTCGCGAAAACGCTTTCCTCGTTGGGCTTGACGGGCTGCCAGCAGCAAATTCTCAAACGCAATAATTTGATTCCAAGGGTTGCCGTGGCGCTTCATGTGGTTCCCCGCCTCTGCCGTTGCTGATTGATCCAACCACCTAAATCTGTACCAATGGCGTTGATTTGTTTCCCAGCATACTCATAGCGATCGGTATTGATCAGGCTAAAATCAACCAGTAGCCGTGTTTGGTACCGTAAGATATCGAGTTCGGTATTGAGGACTTCTAGTTGCCTTAATTTGTTTTGGCTATACCGTGCCTGGATTAGCCCTTCCAATAAATCGTAAAGCTTAGAAATGAGACGGTCTCCCAGAGCAAATCGATGGTCACGAGGAAGGCGGTTCAGAATGGGAACGTACCATTTGATCAGGTCATAGGTCTTTGGAATAATGGGCAGTTCTTCCATAGCTGGGTTGACCCTCAAATCGCTAAAAAAATTTAAGCGCTTCGCGCCAAAGGAAGGAGCGTAAAGAGAAGCAGAGCAAAGGGTAAAAGAGGAAAAGGGTAAAGAGATATCAGAGTCCTCACGCCGAACAGGCAACCCGAAAACCGACGTAGTTGAGCCTGCTGAACGCGTGGACCCTGGCGCGGTAAGCAGAGCTGCAGAGTCGCGAATAGCCATCCCACGAACCGCCGCGCAGCAGTCGAAATTCGCTGTCTCCACCTTTCACCCAGGCACTCCCATCTACAGGCACACCCTTATAGCTCTCATGCCAGTGATCGGCACACCAGTCCCACACATTCCCATGCATGTCATACAGCCCGAAAGCGTTGGCAACCCCAAAACTGCCAACAGGGGTAGTTTCGTGTCGATAGATACCCTTGAGACCATCGCCATAGGTTAAGTTGTCGTGATAGTTAGCCAAATCGGTTGTGATCGTTTCGCCAAAGTGAAAGGGAGTTGTGGTTCCAGCTCGACAAGCATATTCCCACTCGGCTTCACTGGGCAGACGGTACTGCTTGCCAGTGTGCTGAGAGAGGCGATCGCAAAACTCTACAGCGGCATACCAGTTAATGGTTTCGACAGGCCGATCGTCCCCTTTGAATCGGGAAGGGTCAGGGTCAAGTTCGCGATTTACTTGAGGCATTGCGGCAACCGATCGCCATTGAGCCTGAGTCACTGGGTATTTGCTCAAGAAAAAGGAAGTAACCTCTACGATGTGTTGAGGGCTTTCTGAAGGCGATCGCTCTGGTTCATTCTCTGGCGACCCCATCAAAACGTTTCCTGCAGGAATCTGAACCATTTCCAGCGTGAAATCGTTGTCTAAATACTCAATAAACTGTTGCCCTTCTCGCTGTTGCCGTTGAGTGCATCGTTGCCAAAGCCATCGGTTTAGAGTATCTTCAAAGCTTTTCTTAGTAACCTTTTCACCCAAAATAGGGGATAGCAGTTGCCATAGCTCAGAAGCCTCAGTGCGTAGGTAATTAGAAGTGAAATGAGGTTCAGTTGCAATTTGCTGGTAAGTTTTGTTTTCTAACGTCCCCCGTAGGATGAGTTCTTGAACATAGTTCAAGTGCATTCCGATGTGATTCCAGAACTCTTCATTAATCGCCGCCAGTTTATCTTCCACACTCATTTCTGTAGGAAACGGTCTGGTCAGAGTTGCCAGGGTAAACAGAAACGGTTGTAGTGAAATGGATGGAGTGGAAGTTTCAAAGGCGATCGTAGCTACATCAAATTCAAACCATTGTAGAGGCGGGAGTTGTGCAGAAGGTTGGTCTCCAGTAAGAGTCGGATTGATTAAAATGGGCTGCTCTACCCGCAACTCCACCAGCTCAGGCACAATCTCATTTTCATCCTCAGAAAACCAGAGGATAACCTCAGCCATTGCATCCACTGATTGATTGTGAACTCTTTCCTTATAGGTAGGATGTTCATTGAACTCAGAAGGGTAGGCATCGAAGTCAAAATAGCTGAGTTCCGCTGCAAAACGAATTTTGACTTGTAATTCAAAAGATGCCTGATCCTCTGAAATTTCAGTAATTGTGCGTTCAAGAATTGCAGCTGAAATTTCCTCACCCTCAGCCAGCTTTATCTCTTCAGGGTAGGGTTCTGTTGTTATTTCTTTGGGGCGAAGACCTGGAAAATGCACCTCAAGTCGATGCCTTTGTTGAGTAAATTCATCAAGAATTTCCCATTGAAAATAGTCTAGATGTTGTTCTAAAGCGGCATAAACTGTTGCTTCATCTAAATATTGTTCCTCTTGCTTATTTGATGCCTCTCGCCGCTCGAGTTCCTCTGCTAAAGCGGCATAATTTCCACCCCAACGTCGCAACACCTGCCCCGTTACCTGAGCAAATGGGAAAACTTCCGCAGCAGCGTTTTCTCCCCAAGGCAAATCTGGAATTAGAAATGCCTCGAAATACCTTAAGGAGCCACCAAATCGCCGCTCAATATCGGCACCAACTCGTTTCTGTACCTCTGCTGGTAACTGCTTAAACACTACCTCTGCGATTTCTTCACCAACTGCCTGCGCTTCAGAAATGGGAATGGTTCCCAGCAGCACATCTCGAACGCCGTTTACAAAGTCATACTGCTGCTTAATTTTGCGGTTTCTAGGTTGCTTTGAGTCTATGGATACTGGTCGCAGCAACCCACTCAAAAAAATCTCTGCCAAAGATAGGGCGGCGGTCTCTTGGCAGCGGTCTGCAGTTTGCGGTACCCAGTTCTTCTGAATCAGGCGGATCACTGACCAGTTGACTGGCAGCACTGCCATCCTATCTACCAGTTCCTGGGCTGAATCTGAAGCGGTTTTGCGAAACTGCTGTACCAACTGTTTTGCCGTCAGAGGATCAGACTTCGCACTTCCCGCATTATCCGTTTGAAATGCCTGTGGGTCAAGAACAACTCCAATGGTTTGTTGCTCACAAATTGCAGCGATCGCCCGTGCCCACTCTGCCAACGATTCTGGCTGAATGGTTACTACCGGAAACTTCAGTCCTCTTGGTAAGCGTCGCCGCCGTCTTGGTGAGAGTCCTTCAATCAACCAATCCCGGCTCAATGCTCCTGGCAATCGCGATCGTAATGCTACTGGATAACTTGTTTTCAACGCACTGCGTTCCCAATAGTGCTCGGGGAGCAGTTGCACAATCGTCACTGGGTTTTCGCGTGACCACAGTTCCAAAAGTTTGGGAATTTTACCGGATCGCCATGCCCTGGAGGTGCAATCGCTCACGAGCAAAACGAGCCGTCGTCCACTGACATCGAGCAACTCTTTTGGGTTACGAGCACTGCCCTTTAATCCTGCTACTGTTTGTAGAAAGAGTTGGGGGTCGCCATCGGCAGTGAGTTTTAGCTGCCAGGTTCGTACATCCCGAAATGCTCCATGCCGCTTCATCAACTGCTGGAACTCTAAGATCGTGTCCTGCCACACATCCAGCAGATTGGTCACTTCAATCACAATCGCTAATTCTAACCATCGCTCTGGCTCTGGCTTCTCCACTGGACGCCAAGTTTGCGCCTCGGCACTAGCAATCACAGTTGCCTCTTCATCAAACACCTGTCGCAGTTTGGATGGTACTTTTCGCTTCAGGGGACGCAGCGCTCGGGCAATTTGCTGCCGATTTCGCAAAGCGACTGTTTCCGGGACGCTGACAGGCAGTGCTGCTCCTGCCACTCGGGCTTCAGTTTCTTGCTTGTTCTCTTCGGTTGGTCTGCGTGGCTCTGCTACAACCGCTGCTGTAGGAGATTTTTCTCGTTCCTCCGATGGCGTAACTGGAGGTAAAGGTGGCTCTGGTGCATCTAGTTTGCCGGGGGATAAAGTTGAGCGGCGAGACCGTTCCCTATCGGCAGCGATTTCACCTCTTTGCAAGGCCAGCCAAAGAATTTCTGCCAGTTCAACTGGACTCAGATCAATTTTCGCTCGTTCCTTTAAAAGCGTTTTGAGTTCGGCGATCGGGTTTGACGGTTCAGAGGGCAACGTCATATTTCCTCTGGGCTGCTCAAATCTTTCAGTAACCGCTTTTCTAGCTCAGTTAATGTCAGCGTCATAGCCTCATCTGGGCGTGCCTTGGTCTTTTTGTTTGATTCTGGGCGGGTCCTTTCCTGCGTTCGTAGATGAATTACATTCAGTAGCTGATCATTGGCTAGGGTTCCTCCTGCCTCAATCTGGTCACAAAACCATTGAATTAACTGTTTCGATTGTTCTGCGGCAGCTTCGCCTAAGTGTTTTTCAACAATCTCCTGAAGTTCCTTCGGACTGGGATTTGGCATTTTCAGTCGCAAACACCGACGTAGAAAGGGGGGCGGAAAATCGCGTTCGCCATTACTGGTCATAATTACCAGTGGAAACGCCCGACAGCGAACAACCCCACTCAAGACAGGGGCTTTGCGTTGCTTACCGTCCTTGTCTCGGTCAATGGTGCGAACCTCTGCTTTCGACAGTTCTAGCCGTTGCAACTCTGGAATCGGAAACTCCCCATCCTCAAAGAGATTCAGCAAATCATTAGGAAGGTCAATATCGCTTTTGTCAATCTCATCAATCAGCAACACCCTGGGCAGATCGGCAGGTAAAAAGGCCGTTCCCAATGGACCTAAGGTGATGTAGTTGCCTGTTTCCTTGCGATTATCTTCCCCACTGGCTTGAGCATCTTGCAAGCGGGCGATCGCGTCGTAGCTATACAACCCATCCTTAAGCGTTGTTCGCGTCGTAATCGCCCATTTCAAGACCTTTCCCAGTCCCATCTCCCGCGCCACTGCATAGGCCAGGGAAGATTTACCCGTCCCCGGATTGCCTGTGATCAACAAAGGGCGTCGCAAGGCTAGAGCTGCATTAACCATTTCTACAGCTACATCAGGTGGCTTAAAGTTTTCTCCCTTCAATTGCTGCTGCTTTGCTGCACCCTCTGCATCATCCCGGAACTGCCGCCAGCTTGGAGCAGGTGGCAACTCAATGGGTTTACTGGGGGTCTTCCCATTTCCCTTATAAAGGTTCCAGTTCGATGGGTCGGATGTTAGCATGGCTAGGCACTTTGGTAATCGATGGTGGGGAATGGGCGATACGGGTTATCGAATAGAAGGCAGAGACATGCAGCCTCTAGCCTAGCAACCTCACAGTCGTGAGATAAAGCCCTTTGCCGATGTTCTGCTAAAGATGTTGATAATTCTGCGATTGTACACGTTGACAAAGACTGCATCTTTTTCTTGGTCGTTGGCTGACGTATCCACATGGCGATCGGTGTACCCTGGCTCAGTAACTCATCCCAAAGGTTTTCCCGCTGCTGTGGGTTGTCATGTTCTACAAATCTACAGCCAACCACCTTTGAGCTTTTCCAGTTAATTCTTGTCTTGCCTATTATCGGATCTATGTGAACCAGAGCCTTGGAACACTGTGACTGCTGTATAGTGAGCAGGCGATTCCAGTACTTTTTCCAGTCTCCTGATGCCAACTGATAATCTGATGAAAAATGGCGATCGGAGGAACGCACAATTACTGCTTTGCAGCGTCTTCCACTATATTCCTGCTGCTTTCTTCCAATCTGAAACTGCCAGTGTTCCACAGGCAAACTCATGAGTTCAATAGGTAGAAAACACTGAATGATCAGTTCGGTTAAAGGAACACCGTGTTCATTTCCACAAGTAGTGATTAGTTCATTCAGAATATGCGGTAA
The DNA here is from genome assembly GCF_014695385.1 of Trichocoleus sp. FACHB-46. Taxonomy (NCBI): domain Bacteria; kingdom Bacillati; phylum Cyanobacteriota; class Cyanophyceae; order Leptolyngbyales; family Trichocoleusaceae; genus Trichocoleus; species Trichocoleus sp. FACHB-46. Next base: position 10,915 of record NZ_JACJOD010000059.1, read on the forward strand.
ATCATCCTGAGAATAGCCGGGAGCATATTTGGGGTCAGGTGGGACAGATATCGGGATTGGCTTTGAAACCAATTCAAGTTCAGGTCGGAAAGGACTCGAATCCGCAACAAGTGCAGCACTGACTAGATACCCCAAGAATGGGTCATTCAGAGCACGGGGTTTCACCTTCACCATTAAACAAATTTCTGCTGTTTCTATTTGCTCTGCAATTTGCTCCTGAACAGATAACCCCTGCGTTTTTGCCCATGATTCTAAAGGTTCCCGTTGTTCATTTTCTAAAGATGGCTCTTGAATCAAAAGACTAACAAAATGCAAAAGTGGTTCAGGTTCATTTGGGTCTCCCGGAATCTCTCTCAGTTGTCGCACTAAAGTCCCCAAGGTTTCGGGCACCGGACGAAGGCGACCTGCTGATAAGCAAGCTCTATAGGCTTTGGTAACTGTCTCAAAATCGATAGGAGCTAGAAGATCAATTAACGCTTGTAAAGTCTTAGGTACAGCAGTAGCTAATTCGTTCGCCTCAAGTTCCTGAATTTCTTTTTGAAGCTGATTGCACTCTAGTCCTACTCTCTCAAGGTTTTTGAGAATTGTGTCTAGTTGCCGTTCTAACTTGTTAATCTCTTGCGCATTCGTGGTGTGGTTACGTTGCCTAGCAACATCTTCATAGTCTTTCTGTAATTTCTCGAAAAAATTCTCTAACTCTTTCAGCTTAATTTTTTTACATTTGATCTCGTATGGTTCGCTCACACTACTTTCCCAATCCATCAAGCTCTATAGCTACCTTGTCCATGTCTTCAGCGATCGCCTCAAGTTGTCGGTTCAGTTTGTTCCGATCAGCCGCATTGGTTGTGTAATCTCGCTGTTTAGCCAGTGCTTCATAGTCCGCTGTTAAACTATCCAGTCGTTGTTGCAAACTCTTTTCTTTAATCTGCTGCACCCGGCTCAAAGCACTTGGAAATGATTTTGGCTCTGTTATCGCTGGCTGATTGTATGTTGATTCTTTACCTACACCTATTTCTGGGAAGGCTGGTTTTTGTGGGGGTCTACCACTAGGTCTTAAACCATCCAACAATGTTTGTTTTGCTTCTAGTTCCGACTTTCCAACCAAATCTGTGTAAACAATAGGACGCAACATCCCCTCCGGTTTACACTCCTTCACCCGCACTGGAATTAGTTTACGCTCAAGAGATTGCGGGTCATTGGCAAATGCTGCTGCCCATTCCGGCTGTGTATAGGAGGACTTGAGATAGGACTCGGAGAGAACCGCGATCGTCTTCTGGCTCTCAGCCGCTGCCCGCTGCATATCCAACACAAAATTTCCACCGGGTCGAAAATCCCAAGCTTGAATCACTACCGAATAACCAGCCTCTTCCAACGTCCAGGCAATCCACTCTGCCCACTGCTTATCTGCCCGGTTATAACTAACAAAGAAATCCTTCATTGTCTGGTTCTCCAAGTCCGGTTTAGGAGCATCTGGCAGTTGAACAGACTGTCCTAATTCTTCCCAGGCTCTCGTCAAAACTGACGTTGGAATCATGAACGCAGTTTTGGTTTCATCCCGTTTCTTGTCGGCGGCGACTGCCATTCCGACAACTCCCTCAATCTGTTCATCCCAAATCGGAGCACCACTAAACCCGGGTTGAACCGGATGCCCCTGAGCCTTAATGTCCTCAATTTGTACCCAACCACTTGCTAAGCGATCGCGAATGACACCGGAAGCCCAAATACCATCATCTCTTCGGGTAGGAAACCCAAAAATCTGGAAGGCATGTGCCCATAGTTCACTTGAGGAAACCAATCGGACAGGTTGGCAACCATTTGGAGGTGGCTCCTCTAAAACTAATCCCGCAATATCTTCACCTTCCTCCGCAGAGTTCAATGGCTGCAATTGAACGGGGCACCAGAAAGTTACCTTTGCCTTAACCTTTTGCCCTGGCGCAGTCAGTGGAAAATCAAAGTCAATCCAATCAGTTGGTGCTTCTTGAGTTGTGGTAGGAAGCCCTAATGCTGCTGTAATCACATGGGCACAGGTTAGTAATTGACGGTCTGCCACCAGGAAACCTGCTCCCACCACAGCACCACTTTTGTTATAGACTCGGGCGATCGCAGACTTGAATGCCTGTCGATAATTATTCTCGACCATGAGCCTAACTGGATTTCTCCTCTTTCCACTTAAGCGTGATCTCAAAGTTGACGTCCCCACTGATTGAGGTGAAAATGGCTCCTGCTTCGGCAGTTAACTTCAGCCCAAATTTCACTTCCACTTCATCAGCAGGCGTCGTCATCCCTCGCCTCAATCGAGTAACTAGTACAGAAGCTACAGGCTTCACCGCATCGATCGCCTCTTCAAAGGTTTGCCTTGCCTGAAGTACCATCTGCCCTGTGTTAATGGCAACCCGTTCAACTGCAACAGCTTCTGGCTCTTCAACTTCAACCAGAAACTTTGTGCCGTCCTCTAGAGAAAACTGGGCAACTTCCTTATCCATCAACCTATTGGCTCCTGATTTTTAGCTCTCCCTCGTTGCCGCAATCGACGGATGAAGGAGCGGATTACCTGACGCTTACTCTCCTGACGCGCCAAGCAATAGTCTTCCAAAACCCTATACTCACTCTCTGGCAGTTCCACCGTTAGGCGCTTAATTGGTTCTGTAGAAATCTTTCTAAACATGGATAATACATGGACCTCATGCATCGCAATTACCTTAGCACCCCCACTCTGCAAAGGATAGAGGTAACTACAAGAATTATTCTTCCTTTAGTTTTTTGACTAACATGGTGCCCAATCTGGTTAGGACAACGATCCATGCGAAGTAGACCCAAACGACGAAGCTTCAAACACCGGTTCCGTTGCCTTAACCTTTTCGGACTTCCCCTTGCCCTTACCCAAATTGAGGCTTCTAGGCTCGCATACGTTCGTGGTCTGCATTCCACTGAGTTTATTACTAACTACCAGTGTGAACAGAGTCAGAGACTCTTTTACGTGGGGACAGCGGGATAGATTCCACTGGGAGAGATGGCTCTCTACTCACTTGGGAAGATTGGCTTAATTCTCTAACACTCGACTTGCTACATCGCACCGCTACCTTTGGGCCTATTAGCTAGTAAAAAACTTTGGTCACAAGAAGTTCCCACTGCCAAATCTAGCTACACCAAGACTTCAAAGGCATTGTTAGTTAAACTTGTTCTGATGCCAGAGATATTCAAATTGCCTACTGTCGCTCGTATCCGGAGCGGGAGGTTCTGAAAAAGCTCAGTTTTTCTCCTTAGAGTCGATCGCAAGTGGTAATTTTTCATTGCATTGAAAATAGCAGCGATCGCTGGGTGGATCAGGTAAACTACTCTTCAAGTTACGTAAAAACGGGAGGAATCAGTGATTGTAGGAATGCGAAACGTGTCGTCACAGAAAAGGAGGTAAAGATGTCTCATGAAGCCTAAAAACCAAAAACCCCAACTGCGCTAACAGAAGGGGTTCGAAGGTTTTTTATTATCAGTTCGGAATAGAGGGGACTCTAACTTGTGTGCTTGCTCGGCCCGCAGTTAAGTCACCCACATCGCCATGCGTCTATATTACGGTCATTTGGCAAAAAGTGACAAGACCTTTTGAACCGTTTTTACCAAGGCAAATGGCTCTCTATTCCTCTTGACACCAGGGATGGAGCGCATCGAAGAAAAACGAGGAATTTTTTGGTTGTCTAAGCCAGTCTTAGAGAAAACTTAGCTGTTCTCAATCTGCGGATCGCTCTCTCCCTGTCCAGCCGTTATTTCGGGACAGAGAGACCATGCATAGCTACTGTGACGATCACCTGCATCAGCAGCGTGACCAGTCGTACTTACTCACTTTGCACCCTCTGTCCCCTTGCCCCCACCGGACTAGAGAGTTGCATCATGCCACGAAAACAAACCCCTGCCTGTGGAAGTCAGGCGATCGCCCCAAAGCCCGCTCGTCAGCGTTTATCAGAACCCCTGCCCCGCGACCCATTAGGCCAGCGCTTGTGCCAGCTCTTCCCCTACCCCTGGCAAGCGATCGTCGCACCTACCCCCGCAGAGGCTAGCCAAAAACCCGCTTGGCAGACACTCACCCAATACCCGCTCAAGCCCCGTAGTCTCTGGACCTACTGGCAGGATGCCGCTCAGCTCGTCGGCGTCCGCTTTGGCCCTACTACCATTTACGGCCTCATCGACCTGGATGCCTTCAGCCTGCATCATCCCACCCGCGATCGCCAAGCTCTCACCACCCTCCGAGCCGCTCTCGCCAGCATCGGCATTCACCAAACCGTTTTGCTGCGCTCCAGTTGGAACGGTGGCCTTCACCTCTACATCCCCCTACCCGAAGCCGTCCCCACCTTTGGTCTCGCCGTTGCCCTGAAGCACTGCCTAGAAGCTCACCACCTACCCCTGCAAGCAGGCCAACTCGAAGTCTTCCCCAACGTCAAGCGCTACACCAAAGCCGGAGAGTATAGCGAATACAATGCCCATCGCCTACCTCTACAACCCAGCAGTGGCTCTGTCCTCCTCAGCGATCGCCTGCAACCCTTGCCCAGCGATTTGCCCTCCTTCTTTCAGCAGTGGGATCAAGCTGTCGCAGCTCAGAATTTAGAGCAACTGCATGAAGCGATCGCTGTCGCCAAGAAGCAGCATCAGTACCGCTTCTACAACCGTCGCAGCAACATCGCCCTCTGGCAGCAAGAACTGGAAATTGAAATGAAGCAAGGGTGGACAGGACCCGGACAAACAAACCACCTGCTCAAAACCATCGGCTGCTACGGCGTCGTCTTTCAATCCCTCTCTGGTGCCGCGCTCTCTCATTACATTGAACACACTGCCATCCACAGCCTTGGCTACCGAGAGTGGTGCCAACACCAGCACGAAATTAGCCGTCGCGCTCAAGAATGGGCTACAGCCGTAGAAAACTATTACTGGCCGCTCGGCACCTCTCCCAAACGCGATCGCACCCTTGCTCGAGGCACTGCTGCCAACAACATCGTCAACTTCAACCAGAAGCGAGCCGAAGATGCCCAGACGCGGATCAAGCAAGCTGTCTTGGAACTGAACCAACAAGGGCAACTACCTGATCGTCCCACCGCACGAGCCGAAGCGATCGCCTCAATGGCACAGTGCAGCCACAGTACCTTGCAGAAGTACAAAGAGCTGTGGCATCCCGAATGGTATGTAATAGAGCCACTAGAAACAGTTGCAGCCGCATCACGGCCTCCAGCAACGGAACCAACCAAAGCGCTAGAAGAGGCTCCCACAGAGGAATTACACACCTTTACCTATATGAAGGGTGGGGGCCATGACGCTGCTTCGGAAAAACAAATAAACTCTACTGGGGAGGGTCCAGGGAGGGGGGAAATGAGTTTTCCACAGCCTTCGATTCTCGCTTCAGCGATCGCCCTGGACGATCTCAGTGATGTGATTGTGGGAACCCAGATTCAAGTCAGGCGATTGGGATGGACTGTAGAGCAAACCCACCAGTTTATTGCCGATCATTTCCAAGGGAAGCGCCGAAGTCAGCTGACGGATGATGAGCTACTGTGCTTGCTATATCGCCTCACAACGTACCCCTTTAGCGATCGCCCCTAGCAAGAGAGGTGTACATTCTCGAACTAAACGCCGCAATTTATCAGCCGTTTTCGCTTAAAAATAATCAGGCGAAAAATATATACGGTAAGGGTTACAAAAGCTTTTCTCTGGTATGGCGACATTTGAATTAATTCGCATATTATGCGATGCAAAATCAGATTCGCGAATTAAACGTCGCTTTTAACCAATGTTTTCTTTGCAAATTGTGTGTCGTTTTCTTGTGCCAAAGTCACCTTTCTCTTCCCTCTAGACAGCGGCTGGAAAAGGTTAGGCGTCTCTGCTCTCAATGACTCTTAAATCTTATGCAGCAATGTATAGCAACCCCGAGAAAAGGACAGTAAATTTCTACCATTCCAATCAATACGGCATTCTCCTATGGATGAGAGCCAAGTCAAATTTTTAGAGCTTGATTCAGTGGCTTTTGATGAAGTGCGGTTGAGCGATCGCACCTTTGATACTGACCCGTCCAAAATCCTGATCGAATCATCCGATCCGCAGAAGTTGCGCTTTGGTCTGATTGAGTGGCTAGCTGGGGCACCTAACCGTCAAGTCAAAGCTGAACGGAAACAAGCGATCGCCCAAACTCTGGAAATATCAACTCGCCAGGTTGAGCGGTTGCTCAATCAATACACCGAGGACAGGTTACGGGAGACGGCAGGGATCGAGCGTTCTGACAAGGGACAGCATCGAATCCATGAGTACTGGCAAGACTACATCCGCAAAGTTTACGAGCAAAGTCTTAAGGATAAACATCCTCTCAAGCCTGCTGATGTGGTACGCGAGGTACAGCGCCATGCGGTGATTGATCTACGGCATGAAGAAGGGGACTGGCCTCATCCTGCAACGATTTACCGAATTTTGAAGCCCTTAGTCGAGCAGCAGAAACGAAAAAAGAAAATTCGCAATCCGGGGTCGGGTTCATGGCTAGTTGTGGAAACCCGAGATGGAAAATCACTCAAAGCCGATTTCAGCAATCAGATTCTCCAGTGCGATCACACCAAGCTCGATATTCGGATTGTGGACAAAGATGGCAAACTCCTGAACTGGAGACCTTGGCTCACCACAGTGGTTGACACTTTCTCAAGTTGCTTGGTTGGTTACCATCTCTGGCATAAACAGCCTGGGGCTCATGAAGTCGCTCTCACCCTTAGACATGCCATATTGCCCAAGCAGTATCCACCGAATTATGAATTGGAGAAACCTTGGGAGATTTATGGAGCACCACTACAGTACTTCTTTACCGACGGCGGTAAGGATTTGAGTAAATCCAAGCTCATTCAAACAGTGGGTAAGAAAATAGGATTTCAATGCGAACTGCGCGATCGCCCGATTCAAGGGGGCATCGTTGAGCGGCTTTTTAACACCATTAATACTCAGGTTCTCCAACCGTTTCCCGGCTACATCTCCCAAGAGGAGGGTGGAGCAGAACGGGCAGAAAAGGAAGCCTGTCTCACCTTCGAGGATATCGACAAATTTTTAGCGGGTTACTTCTGCGACGACTACAACCATCAGCCCTACCCTAAAAGCCCAGGTGATACGCGCTTTGAGCGATGGTTTAGGGGAATGGGAAAGAAGCTGCCTGAACCTCTCAATGAACGTGACCTGGACATCTGCTTGATGAAAGAGGAACAACGGGTGCTTCAGGCGCATGGGTCTGTTTACTTTGCCAACCTGACCTACCGCTGCGAAGAATTGCGATCGCGACCAGGTGAATATGTCACGCTGGCTTATGACCCTGACCACATTTTGACCCTGTACATCTACAGCCAAGCCACAGGAGAAGCAGGTGAGTTTATTGGCTATGCTCACGCGATCAACCTGGATACTCAAGATTTGAGCCTAGATGAGCTGAAGCAATTGAACAAAGCCCGGAGTCATGCTAAGCGTAACCATTCAAATTATGATGCGCTCGTAGCACTGAACAAGCGCCAGAAACTCGTAGGAAAGCGGCAGCAAGAGCAGAAGGAACGGCAGCGCTCAGAGCAGAGAAAACTGCGTGGAAAGAGCCAGCAGCACTCGAACGTGGTGAAACTGCGCCAAGAGCGAGCAGGCAAAGCTGCTAGCAGTTCCGAATCGATCGAACTGCTGCCAGAAAGGGTTGCGCCCGAATCAATGAAGCCTCAGTCCCCTGTACTTCCTCCACAGACACTTGAGGTTGCGGCTTCTGCACCTCAGCCTGAGGAACGGCATCGACTGGTTGTGACCAAGAAGCAGGTACTGAAGAGGACTTGGTAGGACATGGCACAATCAGAGCTAGCGATTCAGGCTCCAGTAGAAGTTTTAGCGCCTCAACTCGACCTCTGCGATGTCCTGGCCACAACGGCGGCGATCGAGGAACTATTCAAAACAGCGTTTATTCCCACCGATCGGGCTTCGCAATATTTCAGATGGCTAGATGAACTGCGATTGTTGAAGCAGTGTGGTCGAGTGATTGGCCCCAGAGAAGTTGGCAAAAGCCGATCGTCCGCACATTATCAAGAAGTGGATCGAAAACGGGTTTCATGCGTCAAAGCGTGGTCCAACTCAAGCTTTAAACGGTTGTTTTCCCAAATCCTCAGGGACATCAACCATGCAGCACCAATGGGAAAACGGCAGGACTTACGCTCTCGATTAGCTGGATGTTTGGAGCCCTTTGGCATTGAACTTTGGTTGCTTGAGTCCAAGAGCTTACTAGCGGCGGGTAAGGCGGAACGTTATGCAGCCTGAGTTATTAGCAAAGACATCTATGATTAGTTAGAACAATTGCTGAAGTTACAACGAGTGATTCAGGTTTCCAATATTTTGGATATGGTGTGAAGCCCGACTAGCTACTGAGAATAAGGAGCAGGTGCCATCAATGATTAGAAAGGAAGAGGCAATCGCGCAGCCAGAAGCAATTTTTAATGCCGCATCTGATTACTTTGACGCTCCAGCATTATCTTTTTGGAATCGCTTTGGACAACAAACTATTGATCGGCTCTCGCTTCGTTCCGGCGATCACGTTTTAGATGTTTGTTGTGGGACTGGTGCTTCTGCAATTCCAGCAGCAGTAAGTGTGGGTTCTACGGGACAGGTGCTGGGGATAGATCTGGCTGAATCTTTGCTTGAACTGGCACGTAACAAGTCACGGCAGCAAGGTCTTGAGAATATCGAGTTTCGATATGGGGATTTTGAGAATCTAGGGTTACCCAACGAAAGTTTTGACGCGATTGTTTGTGTTTTCGGGATTTTCTTTGTTCCAGACATGCTCGCAGCAGTTCGAGAACTTTGGCGGATGGTTCGTCCTGGCGGGAAACTAGCCATTACCTCCTGGGGAGAGAAGGTGTTTGAACCTGCTAATCAAAATTTCTGGGGTGCGATTGAGGCTGAGCGCCCAGATCTGTGTAGGAAATTTACGCCGTGGGAGCGGATCTGCGATCCTGCCTCACTACAATCACTACTAGAAGCAGGCGGCGCAACCCATGTAGAGATTTTCGCTGAAGTCGGCACTCATGAACTGGTTACTCCAGAAGATTGGTGGACGATGGTTTTGGGGGGTGGACTCAGAGGTACGATCGACCAACTTGATCCGGCAGCAAGGGAGCGTGTCCGACAAGCGAATCTGCATTTCCTTCGGACTAATGAAGTTCATTCACTTGAGGTTAATGTCTTGTATGCAGTAGCCCAGAAATAACTCCAAAGAAATTAGGTAATCGGTATTTTTAGATGGGTCCTGTCGTCGGTTGCATAACATTGCGCTGAACTGGAACGGAGCGTGAATTATCTGTGAGCCCCAGAGCATCGCCGTCCGATTAGCTTCAACGTTAACAACTAGCAACAATGCCGAAAATGAGTGAATTCGGCATTGTTTGGATTGCGATCGCTTGAGCTCCCAATGGTTTGAGGCGTACTACAAGAAGCACGCCGGTATTAGTTTTCGGCAATGTTTGCAGGAAACGTACAACACCTCCTCGCAAACCGAAAAATCAAGAGGTGCGATCGCAGCATTTTGATCACGCCTTTCCACTCCCTTTCACTCCCCTCGGCTCATCCAGGAAATTTATCCAATTTAGTCCTAGTGGAAAATTAGTATTACTATCCGCTGAGACTAATTTTTGAGGGCGCAGCGGGGTGCTTAGAAACCTATACCGCTCCACCCACTGGCTGTGGGTACTTTCCATTTCCTCACTCACTTTCTTCCTATCAAAGTTGTGATGGCTTTGATGAGTTTATCCGGTTCAATGGGTTTGGCGAGATGCTGCTGAAATCCCGCTTGCAGAGCTTGTTGGTGGTTCAACTCTCCCACATAAGCAGTTAGGGCGATCGCCGGAGTTTGCCCGCCCTGCTCTGGGGGTAAGGCTCTCAGCTGCTGCATCAGCATATAGCCATCCATGTGCGGCATGCCCACATCACTGACAATTACATCTGGAACAGACTGCTCTAGGACTTCCAGCGCTGCCTCACCAGAGCTAACCGCTGTGACCTTCGCCCCGTTTTGTTCTAGCAGAAAAGCCTGAAATTCACGGGTATCTGTATCGTCATCTACCAGCAAAACTTGGATGTTGTTTAAAGGCGCTTTTGTTTCGGTTGGAGTACGGTTGGATCGAGGCGTGATGGATGCGGTTTGCAGCATGACGGGCAATTGCACGATGAAGGTTGCACCTTGATTCTCCCCAGCGCTCTCTGCACTCACCGTGCCCCCGTGCAGTTCCACGATTTGTCGCACGATCGCCAGACCTAACCCTAAGCCTCCGAATCTGCGCGTAGTGGAACCGTCTTCTTGGCGAAAATACTCAAACACATGTGGTAGAAACTCGGGATTAATACCCTTGCCCGTATCGATTACCTGAATTTGAGCCGATTGCCCGATTTGTTTCAGTTCGACCGTGACCTGTCCACCGTTAGGTGTGAATTTCACGGCATTCGTCAGCAAGTTCCACACAACTTGCTGGAGGCGTGCCGCATCACCGAAGACGGGCGCGATATCCGAGGTGAGGTCCAGCACGACTGCAATGTTCTTGGCTTCTGCCGCCAACTGTACGGTTTCAAGCGCCGCAGAAATCACAAACGCCAAACTGGTGGGGGTCGCGGTTAAGGTCAGCTTGCCCTGCATAATGCGGGCGATGTCAAGCAGATCTTCAATCAGTTGCGATTGTAGCTTGGCATTGCGCTCGATCGTGGCGATGGCTTCGGCTTGCCGGGTCGCATCGAGTTTGCCGGTTTGCAGTAAGCGCGTCCACCCCAAAATCGGGTTCAGGGGCGATCGCAGTTCATGCGACAGCACCGCTAGAAACTCATCTTTGATGCGATTCGCTCGTTCAGCCGTGGCGCGAGCGGCTTGTTCGCGTTGCAGGAGATGTTCGCGTTCAGCCTCAGCCCGTTTCTTCTCACTGATGTTGAGGACGGTGCCGATGAAGCGGCAGGCAATACCTGCTGGATTGAAAAACGCTCTCCCTTTTGCCGCAATCCAGCGCTCTACACCATCTTCGAGACCGATCGTGCGGTATTCAATATCATACTCACCGTTACTTTCAGGGTTGAACGCAAACTGCACTACTTGATCCGTGCGCTCGCGATCCTCTGGATGTAACCCAGATAAGAAGACATCGTAGTTAACCTCTGATTCAGGTGACAGCCCAAATGCGGCTTTGCATTGGTCGTCCCATTGCAGGACACCTGTGATCGGGTTAAAGTCCCAGATGCCCAGCTCGGCTGAAGCCAATGCCAACCGTAAGCGATTTTCACTTTCACGCCAGGCGGCCTCGGCCTGTTTGCGATCGGTGATGTCTGCCAGTGCTCCAGGAAAAGCGAGTGGCGTCCCATCCGCACCATATTCAACGCGACCTCGTGCCACCAGCCAGCGCTGCTCCCCCGTCGCTGTGTGGACGCGGTACTCAGTGACATATTCCTCGCCCGTTTCAATGGCTTGATGAATGGCTGCGACTACTCGGGGGCGGTCTTCTTCGTGCATCGCTTGTACAAATAGTTCGAGTGGTAAGCCGCTCACCGCTTGTACTGGGTCAACGCCAAACAGGTGAGCAAAGGCTTGATTCACGATGACGAGATTCTCTGGAATCTTCCACCGCCAGGTGTAAATCGCTCCTGCCAGCAAAGCCGCCTCTAACTGCACATGAGTTTCTCGCAGGTCAGCTTCTATCTGCTGTCGCTCTAGTTCCGTGACCACTCGATCCGCAAAAATTGTCAGCAAGGATGCTGCCAGTTGCGTCTGCTCCAATGGCTTGCCATCCATAACCCCTAATAACCCGAGGGGAGTGCCGCTGGAGTTAAAGAAGGGAACCGCTACATAGCTTTCAACTGCAAGTGGTTTCAGTAGGGGTGCGTTGGGAAATTGAGCTTGCACATTGCGTGGGTAGCAGCAAGTTTTTCGTTGTGCAATGACTTCCCAACAGGGGGTGTCTTGCAAAGGATATTCCAGGTTATCTACGAGCTGAGCATGAGCGCAGGTAGCGACCGTCCTCAGCATTTTGGGATCATCACCCCTGACTAAGCCGATGTAGGCATAATTCATGCCTAAAACTCTGGCGAGGTGCTGCACCAGAGCCGAGAAAAAAGCATCCCCCGTGACCGTCGATACGCCTTGAGTCATCTCTAGCAGCGCCGCATTGACCTGAGCAATCTGATGAGCGGCCAATCGCAATTCCAGTTCATCCACGACCATTGCTGCCAGGTCAACTAAAGTCGCTTGTTGCTTGGGGCTCAAGGGCTCATGGGGTTGAGTATCGAGCAAACAGAGCGTACCGAGATTGAAGCCGTCTGGAGTCAGGAGGGGGGCACCTGCATAGAAGCGTACACCGGGTTCACTTTGCACAAAGGGATTACAGACAAAACGATCGTCCTGGCGAGTATCGGGAACAATCAGAGACTCATTCGTTAACAGGGCAAAGCTGCAAAGGGTCGCATCACGCGGAACTTCAGAAGCATCGAAGCCAATGGTGGACTTAAACCAAGCTCTAGACTCATCGACGAGAGAGATCAGGACGATGGGCAAATCAAACAGCCGGGCTGCCAGGGTAGTAATGCGATCGAATGCAGCTTCGGGGGGAGTGTCGAGAATCTTGTAGCGATGCAACGCTGCCAACCGCTCAGTTTCATTTGCTGGGAGGGGTCTAGTTACAAGCTTTTGAGACAGTTGCTCAGTCATAGAAATGGGTGAGGACGGTGAATCAAGATCGGTGTTAGTCGCAAGCCATGAAAGATGGCTGTAGATTCTAACCAGTACGTTAATCAAATTGGCGATCGCTTTTGAGTATCAGAATTCCCGATGATCCCTAGAGGTAGATAGCTTTATAGAGGAGAGTACAAAACCATCGCACCACTTAGCAATCAAAATTTCCCATCACCATACGAAGGCGGAAAGGCGGAACTACTTTTAGAAACTGAGAGCCGCGATCGCCCCCTCCAGCTGTACTTCCGAAACCTCTAAATACCGCTAAAGCGCTTGTGACCTGCGGGGCCCAGATATCTCCTGAATCACTCTGCTCTCTTGCACCCCATGTAGCTTCTAGGCTTTGTACTACTCTGTCTTATAAGCATAGGCTTTGTAAATTTAAGGCATTAGAACATTCCAAGTAAAGCTAACAATTTCAAAACCGTGTTAAGCGTCATCAGTTCTCGTTGCTTGTACCTTTGTGGAAAGTATGTTGCCTACGTAGTCTCGCTGTTCTTCTGGAAGGAGAAGCTTTGCGCTAGGTTTCAGGGAAAACATCGAACCCGGTTTTACAGTGATTACAAGAAGGTTAGGCTCTGCCCGGTCCCAGTGGTAAGCAGTTATCTCTTCCCACTTCAGCAAAACAAAGCCAAGGTAAATGCCGTTTTCATAAACAAGTAAATTGCTAAAGACCGATAGGGCGTAGCTAATTGAAAAACTCCAAAGTAGAAGCAGGGGCGACCAATCTCGTAATGAACTCGGGAAATTTGGAGTACCACCCATCACTTCATAAATTATGAAAGCTAAGGCAATGAGGCTAATAACAATATAAATAACGGCAAGAGACTGAGCTAAATAATTATTCTGAAGACGGCCTACTCTCCTCAATAGAGAGCCTGTTTCTCTATGGCCATAGGCTGCCCAATTTAACACTGGAATCCATATAAGAAGGCTAGCCAAAATCAGAAAAGATGAGGGGAAATCTAGCCTTGCATCAATTCCTGAGAGGGCCAAGCAGTAGTACAAACCAATAAAGACAACGAGGCCCAGAATGAAAAAAAGAAAAAAGCGGGGCATTCTATGTTCCAAGTGATTTAATGCAGACCAGAGCTTAAAAACATTAACGGATTGTTCAACTCCGGAAGCAATTGCTTATGTCCTCCATGCTTTGTGAAGCATCAATACTTCAAAAACTGAGAGAGGCGATCGCCCCCTCCAGTTGCAGTTCCGACACCTCCAGATAGCGTTGGAGGGCCTGCAAGCTACGGTGTCCCGATATCTCCTGAATGACTCGTAATGGCACTCCGGCACTACTCATCTGGGTTAGAGCAGTTCGTCTAAAACTATGCGTACTAACTCCTACTAGCCCCAAGCGATCGCACGTCTCTCGCAGAATCTCATCCGCTGACTTGGGGTTAATGTGGCCGCGCCCGTGCCGTCCGGGGAAGAGGTACTGTTTTTACCCGCCCTAGCGCGGTACGTCTCCAGGTATCCCCTTAGAACTGCGTTAACTGGAATCTGGCGCGTCTCCTGCTTCCCCTTCGTGTTGGCCTTGCGCAGAGTAATCTTCATTCTGACTCCAGCTGCATCATAAGAGTCTGTGATCAGCATCGAACAAGCTTCACTGATACGACATCCCGTGTAGAGACAGATGCCAAAAAGGGCACGATCGCGATCGCCCTCAAACGCTTCAAACAACTTGCCAATTTCGTCAGACGTTAAAACCTTAGCTTTGCCTTACCGTCTACCTTCACGAAGCTGCTTCAGCAATTACCCGAAGTAATTGTATTTTCTTCGGGTAAAACAGTCAAAGCATTGGTACGCCGTTGTTACGTCTGAACGGAGAGAAGCAGTTAATCCCAGCTTATCGATCGCTTCCTATCCAAAATCGCTGAAACCTTGATTCTGTCGTTCATCGATAAGTTTTACTTAATCCCTGGGTCCTATCAGCATCATTTAAACCTTGAGCTGCTTAAAGATGGAGGGCAAGTGGACTAAACCAGTAGGTCAGTCTTGCCTGACAGAAATAATTTCTAAGAATGTTGAACTCAAGTTGTATTTTTATGAGAAATCTCTTTATATAAGGCAGGGTTTAGGCTCCAACATCCGTGGCACAGATCTCAACAATTAAATCTGCCATGCTGTTAACTGAGGGACGAAGCATTGGGGCTAGGGGATTTGTTGATTTTCTCAGCCTTTGGTGGAGAGCTTTGCTCCTTGTTTGTTTTGACTGTCTTAACATCTCAGGAGTTGAAGATCATGGACCCAATTACAGTCATTCTGTCTGCTCTGGTCGCAGGCGCAGCTAAAGCAACGGGTGATGCTGTTCCAGATGCCTACAAAGGGTTGAAAGCGCTCATTCAGAAGAAATTCGCTGGTAAGCCAGTGGCAGAGGCGATGCTGGAGGAGCATGAGAAGGACCCAGAAACCTATGCAGCACCGCTGAAAAAGAATCTGGTGGAAGCGGGAGCTGACAAAGATGAGGAGATTCTGAAGGCAGCGCAGGAATTACTGAATCAGGTGAAAGACCAACCGGGTGGGCAGCAAATCATTAACCAGACCGTCAGTAATGTCAAATATGCCGCGACTTCGGGTTCGGGGAATGCCACGATCAGCGGCATCACCGAGCATGGCACCTCTAAAGATAGTTAAGCGGATACTTCCCTGAATCAGGGTGCTGCCATGTCTGAGCAAAGCGAGATTCACCAGAAGGTGACCGAGGCGGAATATGTTGCCACTTCCGCGACGGGTAACGCCACGATTAACATCACCAATTACTATTACCGAGAAGAGACAACCGTAGTATCCGCTCAATCTCCGGATGCTGAGGATGCAAGTCTCCCCTGTCCATATCGGGGCTTGTTTCACTTTGGTCCGGGGGATGCAGAGTATTTCTTTGGCCGCGAAAGCTTTGTCGAGACCTTAGTTCAAGCGACCCAGACCCGTAACTTCCTCCCGCTATTAGGCGCATCGGGCAGCGGTAAATCTTCAGTTGTTTTAGCGGGATTAGTCCCGAAATTGCAACAAACAGGACATTGGCAGTTTACTCATTTTCGTCCCGGGTCTGATCCGTTTCATGGACTGGCGATGGCGCTAGTTCCCCTGTATGCAACGAATCTAAATGAGACAGAACGCATCGCCCAAACGCGACAGTTAGCGAACTACTTGCGCCAGGGCGACATCGGCTTAGCAGATGTTTTTGCCCAAATTCAACATAATTTCCCAAACGATCGCGTTCTGCTGATTGCCGATCAATTTGAAGAACTCTATACGCTCTGTATCGAGGAAGCAACCCGGCAAAGTTTTCTCAACCAATTAATTGCCGGCTTTCCTAAAGGCGACCAGTTGAACGCTGTCGGAGCGAGCGCCCTCTCTGCCCGACTTGTGTTAACCATGCGAGCGGATTTCCTAGGCAATGCCCTATCCTATCGCCCCTTTGCCGATGTCTTGCAAAATGCTGACCTGAAACTGGGGCCCATGAATCGGGCAGAACTGACAGACGTGATTGCTCAGCCTGCCGAAAAATTGGGAGTTGCGTTTGAAGCGGGACTGGTGGAGCGTATCCTCGCGGATGTGGAGGCTGAACCCGGAAATTTGCCTTTGCTGGAATTTGCCTTGACAGAGTTGTGGCAGCGTCGGCAGGGGAAACAGTTAACCCATGTGGCATATACCGACATTGGCGAAGTCCAGGGAGCACTAGCCCGCCATGCTGATGCCAGTTACCGCAACCTTAGTCCCGCAGAACAGCAACAAATGCGGCGCATATTCATCCAATTGGTGCGCCCAGGAGAAGGCGCGGAAGACACACGACGGCTGGCGACAAAGGCAGAATTGGGAGAGGTCAATTGGGCACTGGTGAAACAACTGGCAGACGATCGCCTAGTGGTGACCAGCCGCAGTGACGCAGCCCAGGTAGAGACGGTGGAAGTGGTGCATGAGGCCCTGATTCGCAACTGGGGTGAACTGCGGAGCTGGATGGTGACTGACCGGGTGTTTCGTGCTTGGCAGGAACGGCTGCGGGGAGCGATGCAGCAATGGCAGGAGACGCAGGAGGATGAAGGCTCCTTATTACGTGGGGCAGCGTTAGTAGAGGCGGAAGAGAAACTGCAGGAACGCCCCGATGACCTCAGTGATGCGGAGCGAAACTTCATCCGTCAGAGCCTGCAAGCAAAAGAACGTCAGGACCAGAAAACCGTAGCCCAGCGCAGGCGCGAAGTTAGAACTGCCTGGGGGATTGCAGTCGGTTCTTTGGTGGCAGTCGTGATCAGCAGTGGCTTGGGTTGGATGGCGTGGAATAAGACAAACGAGGCAGAACTCAATCAAGCCAATTCTCTGGGTCGCTACTCTCAATCTCTCTTTAGTGGAGGAAACGAGTTAGAGGCTTTCGTTCAAGCCGTCAAGGCAGGGAAAACTCTGCAACGCCGACGTGCAACTGACCCAGAGGTGATTCTTGGCTTGCGAAACATTTATCAAGGAAGCGAACGGAACCGCTTGAAAGGGCATGCTGAGTCTGTCAAGAGCGTCAGTTTCAGCCCAGACGGGAAGACCTTGGCCACGGGCAGTGAAGACAAGACGGTCAAGCTCTGGGATGTAGAGAGCGGCAAAGCACTTCGTACTCTCCCAGGGCATGCTGACTTTGTCCATAGCGTCAGTTTCAGCCCAGACGGGAAGACCTTGGCCACGGGCAGTGGGGACAACACGGTCAAGCTCTGGGATGTAGAGAGCGGCAAAGTACTCCGTACTCTCCCAGGCCATGCTGGCTACGTCACTAGCGTCAGTTTCAGCCCAGACGGGAAGACCCTGGCCACGGGCAGTGGGGACAACACGGTCAAGCTTTGGGATGTAGAGAGCGGCAAAGTACTCCGTACTTTCCCAGGCCATGCTGACTTTGTCTATAGCGTCAGTTTCAGCCCAGACGGGAAGACCTTGGCCACGGGCAGTGGGGACAAGACGGTCAAGCTCTGGGATGTAGAGAGCGGCAAAGTACTTCGTACTCTCCCAGGGCATACTAGCTCTATCACTAGCGTCAGTTTCAGCCCGGACGGCAAGACCTTGGCCACGGGCAGTCTCGACACGACGGTTAGACTCTGGGATGTGGAGAGCGGCAAAGCACTCCGTACCCTCCCAGGGCATACTAGCTATGTCAATAGCGTCAGTTTCAGCCCAGATGGCAAGACCTTGGCCACGGGCAGTCTCGACGAGACAGTCAGACTCTGGGATGTGGAGAGTAGCAAAAAACTCCATACTCTCCCAGGGCATACTAACTCTGTCTGGAGCGTCAGTTTCAGTCCAGATGGCAAGACCTTGGCCACCGGTAGTGCTGACAAGACGGTCAAACTCTGGACTGTGGAGAGCGGCAAAGTACTCCATACTCTCCCAGGGCATGCTGAGGCTGTCAATAGCGTCAGTTTCAGTCCAGATGGCAAGACCTTGGCCACCGGTAGTGCTGACAAGACGGTCAAACTCTGGGATGTGGAGAGCGGCAAAGCACTCCGTACCCTCCCAGGGCATACTAGCTATGTCAATAGCGTCAGTTTCAGCCCGGACGGCAAGACCTTGGCCACGGGCAGTCTCGACACGACGGTTAGACTCTGGGATGTGGAGAGCGGCAAAGCACTCCGTACTTTCCCAGGGCATGCTGAGGCTGTCAATAGCGTCAGTTTCAGCCCAGATGGCAAGACCTTGGCCACGAGCAGTGACGACAGGACGGTCAGACTCTGGGATGTGGAGAGTGGCAAAGCACTCCGTACTTTCCCAGGGCATGCTGACTTTGTCTATAGCGTCAGTTTTAGTCCAGATGGCAAGACCTTGGCAACCGGCAGTGCCGATAGGACGGTCAAACTCTGGACTGTGGAGAGCGGCAAAGCACTCCATACTCTCCCAGGGCATACTAATTCTGTCTTGAGCGTCAGTTTCAGTCCAGATGGCAAGACCTTGGCCACAAGCAGTGACGACAGAACGGTCAGACTCTGGGATGTGGAGAGTGGCAAAGCACTCCACACCCTCCCAGGGCATACTGACTCTGTCTATAGCGCCAATTTCAGTCCAGATGGCAAGACCTTGGCAACCGGCAGTGACGACAACACGGTCAGACTCTGGGCAATAGACTTCAAATTAGACTCTTTAATGGGGCGCAGTTGTAATTGGGTTCGAAATTATTTAACCCACAATTCTAAAGTCAGCGAGAGTGACAGGCACCTCTGTGATGGCATCATTAGCCAATAGTAGGCTTGATATTAGCAGATAAAGATTTTGGTCGTTAGTGAACATTCCAAGGCAATTGTCTCTCTTTCGGTGTACGGTAACGATTCGGATACCGTTGGCGAACTCATTGGAGAAAAAGCAGCGAGTTCTGGAACCTAGGCTTATCAGAGATTATCAAAATGGTATTTTGACTACTGGGTGAACGTAGGACTAAGCAATCAACGGCTATCAAAAAAAGGGTATAAATTGACGAGGCTGAAACGACCTTGAATCAGGGTGGGAGTTGTGAGTAAAAGCCCTATCAAAAAAGGACCCTTTTTTGGTACCCTGGCGGCACACGAATGGGGCGATCGCCCTAAATCTTAATTGCGGGGACGCAACTAGTCCACTAATAAGTACCCAAACCTTAAAATCCTATAGGCGGGATCGCTCCTGCTAGTTGAGCCCTAGCACCTTTAGACAAATTTCTATTTATACAGTCACTAAAATTTGCAGAAAACTACTGCTATATGTTGTAGTTATTTCTACATCAATTATTCGTGCAGCCTTATGAGCCGTCCCACAGGGGTTACTGTCCTTGCAGGTGTGCTGTTCTTTAACAGTGGTTTTGTGTTGTTCACTAGCCTAGCTATTCTCCTAATTAAACCCACTAGAGCTATTTTCATTGAAGTTTTTAGGCAGGATCTTCTAGCTGAATATCCCCAGGTGCAACCTCAAGCTTTAGCAGAGTATGCACAGCTAATAGCCGTGACAGCTGCCGGATTTGTGGTCATTCTTAGCCTCATTGGTTTCCTGATGGGGTATGGGTTGCTGAAATTAAAAGGCTGGGCCTGGGGAGGGACACTCACTTTAGCAATTGTGAATATATTGGGTAGCTTGAATCAAATTTTTGAGGTTTTTGAAGCAAAAGTTGGAATCGGAATCATCCTCTTTCGGGAAATCTTTCAACTAACTCTTGCTGGTCTGATTATCTACTACTTGTTCCGACCAGATGTAAGACAAGCATTTAGCCGACAACGGTTGCGTCACGAGTAATATCAAGCACTTGAAGTAAATCGAGTTTCATGATTTGGTATATAGGCACATTTCTTGTTGTATTTCTTACCTTGGTTGCTGCATACGCCTCTGCCTATGCGGCGAAACAGCAGATGTTAGAAAGGAAAGCAACCCGGAGAAATTATCAATTCCAATTTATCCCCTTCTTGCTTTTTCTAACTCTATGTGGGGTGGGGCTTGTTTTCCTCCTTCCGGCACTAGTGGCTATTGAATATGGAATTCAAAGCTTTTTTATCTTCAATACCGTCGTACTTCTGGCATCTCTCCTAAATGGTTTCTTAAGGATTAAGAGAGCTGGAGCGTTGCTGATTGATACAGGAAAAATTCCACAGGGAAAAACGTTTCTCTGGGCAGCCGGGTTCCAATTAGGGTCGGCGCTTGTGTATACTTGGGGATTTTTCTCAGACGGAATTCCATCACCGGATAGGCTAGCAAAGGGCTTGCCTATGCTTGTTCTTTTGCTTACCTTGGCTGCTGCTTCTCTTGTAGGCGGATTGGGCAGAACTCAATTCAGAGAAAAAGGTATCTGTTCGCTGGGTGGTCTGCTTGAGTGGCAAAAAATTAAGTCCTTTTATTGGGAGTCATCAAACCCCAATACCCTTACGCTTGAACTAAAACCCCGTTCCTCCTTAATCTTCCAGCGCTTTGGCAGTATTCCGATTCCTGAAAGGCATCGAGAAGCTGTAAACCAAATTTTGAATCAGTACGTACAAGCAGTAGATACCTAAATGTTTGTACTAACAGGGGTAAAGATAGCGAGCATCTAAGACAGAAACTCGTGGGTGAGAGGAAATTCATCTGCCCCATGCGATCGCACATCTCCCGCAGAATTTCATTTGCTGACTTTGAGAATTGCTTGATGGAGCTGACGCATTCTAGAGCTAACTGTTCTGAGTCAGCCGCTGCAACTGAAGGCCGCTACTTTTGCTGACCACCATGACGCTTGAGCAACTCAATGATGATAGAAAGATTGGCTGAAAGCTCTTTTTTGTTCACAACGTTATAGTCAGGGCGCTGTAGAAACTCTAGTGATCTAGTTGCATCAGCAAGCGGCGTCCGCCCTAAAACATCTTTGGCATTGCTGTCTGACCCTTGAGCAAGCAACGTTTCTACCAATGCAGGACTATCACCCTCTCTAGCGGCAATGTGTAAGGGAGTGCGACCGCAATCATTTTTAGCTGCAATGTCTGCACCTTTGGCAATCAATACTTCTGCAACTGAAGTTTGACCATAGTAGGCAGCTAAGTGCAAGGGAGATGTTCCCGACACGTCTACCACGTAGCGATCACAGATAAATCGATTGATGAGATTACTACTTCTTTTGCTATTGACCCCCGCACCCTCGGCAATCAGCAACTCTGCGATCGCTCGTCGGTCTGCTGCATTCTCCCGATAACGCGACGTTGCAATTGCATGTAACGGGGTGACACCAATACGGTTCTTCACGTTAACATCAGCACCTCTGGCCACCAAAAGTTCTGCAACTTCGCGATTCTGCCGACTCGATACGATAGTTTCGTCTCTGTCGATTGCCAACAGGGCTAGTGTTAGTGGCGGTGATTTTTGGCCTCGGTCCCAGTGGGTGCCGTTAATCTTTGCGCCTCGGTCGAGCAACATCTCTGCAACTCCACGGTTGCCATGCCAAGCAGCACAACTGAGAAGGGAGAGAGAACTAGGCCCATCCGAATCAGGGCGACTGGCATGAATGGCATTGGGGTTGCCGCCTTGATTTAGATAGTTTTTGACTGGATCAGCATTTCGAGCTTTTATTGCCTCACACAGCCCTGGCGGAGCAATTCCCAGTAAAGTCCTAGCTGGAGCAGGAATAGAGGCTTCCAGCATTGCAAACAGGATGACAAAGCGAACCAGCCAAACACTGAAAGCTGTTAGACCCACAATATTGACAACCCGCCAAATGAGGGGCAAGGTTTTTCGCATCGAGGACGAAGGCTCCATTAGCGAACTCATAACAAATGAAGATGACTGGCTGCCTAGGGACAACTACACACGATTCTGAAAGATTCCGCAAATGAGGAGTTAACTGAGGAGCATCGATAGCTATATTGTCGGTCTCTCAGCATCTAGGCGATCGCCCCACTTCAACCCAGACCTCTAAAAACTGTCACAGGGCTAAAAGGTAATTTTGTGATTGAGTAATTGCCGAGTGACGCAATTACTCAACGAGGGAATGCGGGTTTCAGGCTTCAAAAATACTCAGGATTACGCTTGTAGTATGGACGTTTCTGCATTTTTAAGGCCAAAATTAGTCCAACCTGTTGTAGTACGCAATTGTTCATTGGTCACAAACTAGTTAAAAATGCGGGCGTTGCACAATAGTAATATGATGCAGCGTTGAGGGTCTCCTGATGCAATGTCCAGACTGTCAATCCACTCACGTCGTCAAAAACGGTCGCCGTCAACAGCAGCAGAACTACTTGTGCCGTCAGTGCTCTCGTCAGTTCCTGGATGCTTACCAGCCCAAAGGCTATC
>NZ_JACJOD010000060.1 GCF_014695385.1 Trichocoleus sp. FACHB-46
GATTACAGCAGATAAAGTTCAAACTCGCAAGACCTTTTCTCTCGATGGCGATCGCCCCATTATGGCGGATGAGCCAGAAAAACCAGATATGCTCCAAGACTACATTGACTAGCCGTGACTGCTCCAAATTTGGGCCTAGAGAGAGTGTCAAGAATTTTGTGCAAGGCATTTTAAGACTGAGGAAAATAATGCTCCTAGGGAGCCGGAAGCAAACAACCGCCTCAGTTACGTTCTCTCTTCATCAGGAGAACAACCCTACAAGTCAAGATAAAATCAAGCCATTGCTCCCATTAGGAGTGGAGCGGATTGCTGAGCCAACTCAAGAGCAGTTCTGTCTACGCAAAGCGCAACGGCTCGATCGCTTCTCTCCCCCGCGATCGCCCTTGGCTTGTTGAGTGAGGGGAAAGCACGAGCGTCTATGCCACCATCCACCGATCCAGTTCTGCCCATCGTGATTGTGCCGATCACAGGGGGCAAGCAGCCGGAACCTCGGCAACTGGAACCACCGGATCTGCGGCACTGGCAGATTGAGGAGTTTCTACGGCAGACGGGGAAATCGGACAATACCCAGCGGGTTTATCGGGGACAGTTGGTTAGGTTTGCCAGTTGGTGCGATCAGTCTTGGTTGGATGTGACGCCTAGCGACATCGGCAAGTATCGCCGCGAGTTGAAGCGAAAGCAGCTGAAGGCAACCTCCATTAACCATGCGCTCAATACGTTGAAGTCTTTTTATCAGTGGCTGAGACGTAGCAACGGTTATCCCACGAACAAACCCTTGCCGACGGATGCAATCGACCTAGAACGGCAGCCAGAACCAGAAGCGGCTCATATTGATGGGGACGAGCTTGCTCAGATCTGGCAGGTGTTGCAATTGGAGGAGAAAACTGCGATTCGCGATGCCTCCGGCACCCGAGTTCGTGACCGCGCCATTATTGCTGTGTTGAGTCATGGGCTACGAGCATCGGAGGCATCTGCCCTGAATGTGGAGCACTGGAACGGCAAGATTCTCAAGGTGCATCGTTCCAAGGGGCAGAATGTGAGTGAAGTTCCCCTGAATCGGGAAGCAAGGCAATATCTAGAGGCTTATCTGGAGTGGCGACAGCAGCGGGGTGGTGTGTTTGAACCGTTGCTGGAGAGCCCCATGTTTTTGTGCCAAGACCCGAAGAACGTAGGCAAGCGGTTGGGATACAAAGGCTTACATCGGATGGTGAAGAAGTTGGGGGCGATCGCTGGGATAGAGGGGTTGAATCCGCATCGCTTTCGGCATACGTTTGGTACGGAAGTCACGCGGCGAGGAGTTGATCCGCTGTTTGGCAAGGAGTTGATGGGCATCAAGAGCGATCGCGTCTTCCAGCGCTACACCAAAGGCGTCTTCAAACAGGTTGCTGCTGAAGCGTATCTGCAGGCGATCGGTGAAGATCTCGATGAATCATGACTGTCCCTTAACCCTGTGAGTAAGCGATCGCCAATGTTCTACTAGAACTACTTCATTTCTCTCAGTCACCAGCGACGGGGATGAAGTGGGTGAGCGATGTTCATCCTCAGAGTTATAGAGAAAACCATGTAGTCCCTGATGAGCGGCTGGAACGTTCTGGTCTTCAAAGCGGATGTTTTTTCGGATTCTACAGAATATGAGTCCCAGTTGAGTTACTTGGGCTTGATGAGAATGAGCTTCCTTCTATAGGAGGTTGAGTCGCTGGGGAGGAGCCATCCTAATGATGGCTATTTTAACTAGATCCTCAGACGGGTCTAATGTTATAAAATTACTCTTCTCTATACCAATAGAACTTCTAATATTATCTTGGAAAAAACAGTTTTGTTTGCAAAGAATATGCCCAACTAATGTATTCCGGATCTTTACGTTTGGACCAATCGGTAAACTTTAATTTACTTTTATTCCTACTAATAGTACTTTCCCTAACTCTAAAGCGCTGAGCTAATTCGGCCTGAGTCAGCCCCTTACCTAGTTCTAGTTCGATCCCTGTTGGTTTATATAGCTCAAGCGATAACTTTTCTATGCTTACCTGTATAGCAGTAACAACTTCACTTAGCTGCTTCATCTGCTCTTCCAAGTCACTTACTCTATCCGGAAGCACTGGCTCTATAGGTGAAAGCAAGCTTATCCCAAAGTAATTCTCTAGAACAAGAGTGACAGCTTGAGAAATAGATTTAAGTTTATGAGTTTCCTTAAATTCTAGTAAGCGGTCGTAAACTACTTGGCGAACATAACCAGTTACTTTAGCTGCATCGGGTGGCATGAATATAACTCAGCTTCTAAGGTCATGCTTTTATGGCACAACTTACAACAGTACTTACATCACTTTAAAGGATCAGTCAATTTGTAAGCAAGAGACAAGATAAATGCAAGAAGATGTAGACCAAAATTAGTCCAAAACTAGTCCAGTTTCAGAAAAGATTTTCCAGGAAAAGGCTAGGCAGGTCGGTTTATAGTACTTTTGTTCTTAGGTATAAATACTGAGTTATTGCGCTTGTAGCAATAACTCAGTATTTTAGAAAATTTTGCTGAAATGCTTAGTAGTAAAGACAGCTCGTGAAGTTGAGCTCTTTTTAGAGTACCTCATAAATGCTCCACTTTTAACTTGCTGTGTTACTAATTTTCGATACGCTATGAGTCAGCTAAACCTCTTGATGTAGGGCGCAGAAGGGTAGATGCGAAAGATAAGAGTTGCAGGGTTGTGATGGAGAAAGTTTTATGGCACACGGCAAGGCAGATTTGAAAGGCAACCTAGGGACTGAAGTTTGCGAGCCGCCTTTTGAACGTGGACAGGATGCTCGTTTCCCTGAGGTAAGAGTTCGAGGCCTTGAGGTTGTAAGCCTTGGCTATGGGTTTAGTAATTAGAGGGGGTTACAACATGGGAGGCAGCTAGGTTTGATAGCTCTCGTCTCAGGTGTCGTCGATCGAGGATGCTCTGCACTGTCTGCCAAGCTTCTGGGGTAATCCACACGGAGCGTTTTTGGTTTCTGCCTTGGCGACGGGCGGCAGTTTGAATGCCGAGCTGTAGTAAGAGACGTCGGAAGATCCAGAGGTTATTGCCCTGCTCGGGGTCGTCAGGGATCTTGAACCCTAACCAGCGCTTCACGTCCTGAGCATAGCGACGAGAGATCGCGCCTAGGGGTTCTAAGTCTTCATTCGTCCATTCTTGTCCAGGGACTAGAAATGGGAGTAATCCCAGTAGCACCCGGGCCACTCGTTCTCCTTCTGCGGTCGGTAAGTCAGGTATCCACAACCCCTGCTTCCACCCACTTTGCTTGGCGATCGCTTCAGTCGTTTTCTGAGCAGCCAGGACTGGGTAAAGGAGCATCTCTAAGCGGGCAATCTGACCCCGGCGTTTACCACGCTCATCAAAGGCGACTAATTCTAGGGTGACCGCTTCTAAAGGAACGGCATAAAAGTCAGCTAGTCGTGTCTTCTCTAGAGCGCGTTTTTCTTCCAGGCTCAAGACTTCTTTCGCTTCTAGAGCTAGTCGCTCTGTGGTGCTTAATGCGGGGGCGGTAGAAATCGCTTGATATTCTAGGGCGCGATTGTGCTGTTTAGCTTCCTGCACTCGTTGCTTGATCGGTTGCATCGGCTCAGCGGCGATCGCTTCTACGGTATTACCTTCATAGAGCAGTCGGGCTTGCAACTGATCCCGTAAGTGCCACATGGCTCGATTGAGGCTAGCAGTAATATCCGCCCACAAATGCAGATGGGGGTTCTGCTCCCAATCGACTTCAGCAGCTAGAACCGGAATCAAGTCGGGATGTAAACTGGAGCGAATCAAGGCCGCTTCTTGGTCAAACTTCGTCTTCAGCGATCGCTTGATTTGCCAAGGGTACTCGCTGCGGTCTACCTCAGAGAAGTTTTTGCCTTGAGCGGCACACCAAACGACGCGCGGAATGGGAGCACGGACGCGACTGAGGGCTTGAGCCGCATCTGCATCTGGAATCGTCCCGAAGAAAACGCCATAGACAACAGCAAAGTGAGCGATTTCAATACTCACTCCAGTCGCCATCGAGGGCGTGGCAATCACCACATCGTAGTGAGGAGCCTGCTCGTTAATATGGCGAACAAATTCAACCGCTTCTTCATTCCCAGAGGTATCACTGGTAATTTTGATGCGGCGCTTCTCAGGGGGGAGCATGGCGGCGATCGCATCAGCGTAGTCCTTGGAGTCGGTTTGTAGCAGCACAGTTTTACCTGCCTGAATATCCTCTAGTAGTTGAGCTGTGATGGCAGAATCGTTAGGGCAATGCAGAAACTGCACCGGATAGCCTTGCGGTTGGTAATGGTTGTAAATCAAGTTCACGCCACTGTCCTCCCCTCGGAGTTGTTGCAGGTACTTCAGAGTGGAGTCGTTCAGGTCGGCGTCGGCCACCACAACTCGATGGGCCACGCGCATCAGCCAGTGTAATCGAGCTAGGAGAGCGGGACGTTTGCCATCTTTGCGGCAGGTATTTGATGTTAATAGATGCGTCAAAACTTGGCAGACTTCATCAATCACAAGGTCACAGCCGATAAATTGGTTGGGGTCAATGGAAAGCAGTGAATCGACACAGAGCCCTAAGCGCTGAGTCGTCCGTTCTCCCTGAGCATCAATCCACTGTCCATTGGCTTTATCCGCATCACTTTTCCAGGTCAGCCCCATGCGTTCAGCCAGCGATCGCCCTAGGCAACGGCGGTGGGTTAGGAGCAAGACTTTGGGAGAATCAGCCACGAGTTGCGTCATCAGCTTAGTTTTGCCCGTGCCTTTGCTGGAGCAGATCGCCAGGATGCCAGCGGAGTTAAGTTGATAGGTAGGATTGGCATCAGCGGGTGCGAGGGCAGGGAACTGAAGTTGGGATAGATCAGGAGCATTGAGAACTAAGCTAGGAGAGTAAGTGAGCTTTTGCCGCTGTTGCTGCACCCACTGCCAGTGGCTGAGAGAGGCAGCTTGGGAGTAGAGGGTTTGAAACGCCTCAGCGTCCCGGCTGACGACAAAGTCATCCACCCCTTTCTCAGGCCCGGGCAAGCAGATGACTTGCACCTCGCAGCCTTGCTGCTCTAGCAACTTACCAGTTTTGAGGATGGCCAGGTTGACGTTCTTGATGGTTTTGGGCTTGTGGTCGTGGTCGAAGCAGAAGTAGAAGCGGCGGCCGGGGACGGCAAATAGAGCGAGTTCTGGGATCAAGGACTCGGCCCAGATTTGACCGTCTTCATCGCGCAGCACCCGCCGACCGTTGAAGATGCCAGGCAGGGCGATCGCCACGTAGCCGTTGCTAAGTAAACAAGCCGCTTTTTTGGCTCCTTCGACCAGAATGATTGGGATGGTGGGATGTTCTAGCACCCACTGCCAAAAGTCCGACTTGGTTCCCAATTTAATGGCTTGAGTACATTCCCAACTCTTTACTTCAGTGGAAGTTACACCATAGCGAGCTGCTACTTCCAGCCAGAGATGCGGAGGCAGGTTGAGGAAGAAAGCGCGGGTCGGCAGCTTTGGGGGATGCTCGTACTTAATGACCTTAGACTTCTCTAAGTCGATGCGGGGACGATTGGGTTTGAAGCAACCCCAAAGCATGGGCTGCCAATCATCCAGAGGGTCCAGGCCATTGCACCACCAACCGCCAAACTCGACATGAGCGTACTGCCGCATAAGCCGCGTGACGAGCCGTCCAGAGTTGGTGCGCTCTAATTGAGGAGAGTAACAAAGATAGTCGTAAGGAGTTTCCCCACTTAAACTCCGGACGTTCCTAGCAATCAGTTCGGGGTCAACCCCACTTTTGAGCCACTCTTGCCAATGTGGGGGTTGGATATGAGCCGAAGGCGCATCCCGAGGTGCTTCCCCAGGATGAGTTCTCAGCAAAACTTGAGTATTCACGATAAATCTCCCTAATCCTTACTAAGTAAGGGACAGAGAGTTATGCGCTATCGGGACGACAACCCCAATTGAGGCTGAAGTGAGTGAAATTTCAAAGCGGAATTTATGTAAATTCCAATTGAATTCCGTGACAAATCGAGTTAATATAGGCGCATAACGATGTGGGCGACCTAACTGACGCCGCCAAGCATACAAGTTAGAGTCCCCTCTATCCCTAAAAACAACCAATTCAGCCTTGTGACCCCTTCTGTTTCCGCAGTTGGGGTTTTTGGCTTCTAGGACTACCTAGAACATAGCCATCCCCTCAATTGCGATCCCGACCGTCAAAAATTTAGAATGCATCGAGTCCACTCTCTCCTGTGCTAGTGATTTTCGATGATGGTAGTTTACCTGATCTGCCCCGCGATCGCCTCTAATTTCAATGGAAAGAAAGAAAAACGAGCCGTCTAGAGACTGGCGTGACTCAGCCATCCTCCCCTTCTTAATGAAGTGATACTGGGAGAGAACAGTTGCTTTAAGCCGATTTTGATGTGCTCCAGCGCCCTTAGGATAGCGAGAAACTCCTCAACGATGAGGTGGTGGTACTCATCTCTCAACGCTTGAGTGTGAAGTTGAAGTTGTAGAGAAGGAGGTTATAGGCATCGAGGCAAGCATCATAGCAATTGCAGGCTGTGAACCTGATAAGAACCTTATCCAAGTCTGCTTTTGCTCAAGTTGGTAAACTGTGGCTTCATTCCAGCTTTGAAGTGCGGTTGTACAACTGCCCCATTAAGGGTGCTGAGACATTCCCATGCTTCGTAGGTCTGTTGCTTGAGTGGAAGCTGAGACGAGAGTCTGTGACTGTCCCCATGAATACAGCATACAGTACTCAAATGCAAACTGCATCACATTAATGAACATGAAGTTGAGGTACAACCAGTAGGTTAAGCTGTGGGTAATAAATTCAGGCTAACCAGGTACTGTGGCAGATCGGGTAACGGTAGACATTGAAGGACTCAGAGAGCGAATTGACGAGGCGTACTCGGATAATCCGCTGTGGACTGAGCTGTCTCTAGCGCAAAAGCTGAGGCGGCTGCTTCTAGATGGATTAGAGAAGGTGGAAGGCGATCGCCTTTCAAAAACTCCTTCATCTACTTCCAAGGTCGATAGTTGAGCATGAATTTCTTAGTGTTTGCTGAGTAGGTTCTCTACGATCGAGTTCACTATATTTAGAGTCAAGATGATTGAAGAAGTCTGTCTGGCTTAATCACTATCCTCAGATGGCGAAGCTTCAATTCCTTGTAAAATGCTTTCCAATTCCATTTCCAATTGCTCTGGAGTTGGTAAACTTCCTCGTAACGATTCTGGCAAAGAATTCCGTAACTGGTAAGTTGATACTCCAATTGGTTTATTTACATCTCGCAAAGCATACTCAGCAGCTGTCTTCTTCTTACCTTTACAAAGGATGATACCGATGGTGGGGTTATCATCTCTATGCCGTAATAAGTCATCGACGGCTGAGATATAAAAACTCATTTTGCCTGAAAACTCGGGCTGAAACTCCTTAACTTTGAGATCAATCACTACAAAGCAACGTAATTTTAGATGATAAAACAGTAAATCGATGTAGTAGTCATCCCCATCTACTTCTATGCGATACTGACTCCCAACAAAAGAAAAACCAACACCTAACTCTAGTAAAAAATCTCGAATGTGCTCGACTAGAGCAGTTTCTAACTCCCGTTCTTGTACGTCTTGGCTAAGGCTTAAGAAGTCAAAATGATAGGGATCTTTGATTAATTGTTGAGCTAGGTCTGATTGTGGCTGGGGTAGAGCGCGGTCAAAGTTCGTGATGGCACCTCCCATTCTTCGGTAAAGTCCACTTTCAATTTGATGAACTAGTACATTACGGCTCCAGCCGTGTACAACTGTTTGCTTCGCGTACCAAACTCGCTCTTCAGCATCTTTGAGTTTTTCCAGCAGGCTAATGTTGTGATACCAAGTAATTTGTCCAAGCACATCTTGGACGATTGATTCATCAGGAAACGCTTGGGCAAATGCCCGCATGTAGAGGAGGTTGGAGCGAGAGAAGCCTTTGATATCTGGAAGTTCTCGCTTTAAATCTGCTGCTAATTGAGTGATTATTTTTGCACCCCAACCAGCTTGCTGTTGCCGACTCAAAATATCTTTGCCAACCTGCCAATAAAGTAGCACTAGCTCCTTATTAACTGCTAAGGCCGCTCGAACCTGGGCGTTGCGAATCCGTTCTTTCAGGTTTCGCAGAAATTTTTCATAATCATTGGATGACAAACTATTCACTGTCTGAGTTCATACGATTGGTCAACCTATATAGCAATCACAGATTTACTTCTAGCGCAGATAAAGCTTAGTAACTCAATCGTCCAAGTGGTGCTTGGACAATTAGTTCGTTTGCACTATTCAATTCTAAAACTTACTTTCCATGAGAAGCGACTATTTCCCTCATGGCAAAAACAGAAGTGCGAATTTCACTCCACCAATGACTCAAGCTGTCCTAACAATTTCTCTAGTGTTTTTGCCTTTTTTGGATCTTCCCAAATCTTGGCTTGCCTAACCCGCCGGTAAACATCCTTCATACGGTTTGGTAAAGCGCTGGGAACGCCTGTAGTTTTAGTAGGCTGGATTTCATGGATGTGCTTTTTGATCTCTCTAACTGAAAGATTGTGCTCTAAAGTTTCAGCAAGCAGCTGTTGTCGCTCTTGTACATCCTTTACCTGAGCAATTGTTCGCGCTTTTGTATACTCAAGTTGGCCTTGCCGTAAAACATGGAGAACGTCTTCAGGTAAATTGAGTAAGGGTAAACGGTGGCTACGGAAGCTATCTGGGCTTAATCTGCCGATAACCGAAAAGATTTGTTCTACAAGCTCCCATTGGCTACGAACAACGTTGTTCGTAATTTCAGTACCTTGCTTTTGTAGATTGGCAACGTGATTGAGCAGAGAGACGGCCTCTTCTGGTGAGCACTCTAAACGAATTGAGAGTAGTTGAAGGATTGCCTCTGTTTCCTCAATTGGATTGAGATCCTCTCTTTGCAGATTTTCTAGAAGCGCTACTTGGATTGCATCTTGATCTGCAAGATCTCGGATTAGAACTGGCACTTTTTCAAGCTTGAGGGTCTGAGCTGCTCTGTAGCGACGTTCCCCAGCAAGCAGTTCATACCCACCCTCTAAGGACGGACGAACCAATAGCGGCTGTAAGATACCATGCTCACGAATTGAAGCAACCAAACTGTCCATTGCTTGAGGTGAAAAATAGCGTCGAGGCTGTTGTGAAGGTAAATGGATTTGGGCCAGCGACAAATATTGATCACTGGGTTCTGCCTCTTGCTCTTGAAGCAGAACATTAGGCGTCACTCCTACAAAATCAAGAAATTGCCTTGTCTTATTAGGGAACTCCATTTCATCCGCCATTGACAATCGTTTTTTGGCCATATCACACTTGCTCCACAATTGCTTGAACGACTGCTCGATACGCTGAGGTCAGTTTCTGCTCAGAGGTGTATTGATGGATGGGTTCTCGGGCTAAATTTGACTCTGGAAACTGAACTGATTTAGGGACAGGTTCAAAAATTTTGATGCCTGTTAACTTAGCTTGTAGGGTTTTGAGAGCATCTTGGGTCGTGAGCGTGCGATCAGCCATGGTTGGTAAAACCCCCAAGATTTGTAATTCTGGGTGAGTGTCCTCATCTCGAATACCATCGATGGTTTCTAACAGTTGTCGTAACCCTTCAAGCGCAAAGAATTGACACTGAACTGGAATTAAAACTGTATCTGCCGCCATTAAAGCGTTTAGGGTCAGCATTCCTAAGCTAGGAGGACAGTCAATCAAAATATGCTCATAGTCTTGACGTAATGGGTTTAACTTCTTTCTAAGAATTCGGCTATTGTCTGCCACCGTTAGGATCTGCTTCTCTCCAGTGGCAAGGGAAATGTCAGCGGGTAATAGACTAATGCCTGCTTTAGTTTCAACGATCGCTGCGGTTGCTTGTTGCTTGCGATCGATCAGGACTTCGTAAGCCGTTTTCTGATCAGGCTGAATTTTTACCCCTAGCCCAGTGGTTAAGTTGCCCTGAGGGTCAAAGTCAACAACTAAACAAGAACCCTGCTCCGCTAGTAAACCTCCTAACGCGATCGTGGAGGTTGTCTTGGCTACCCCACCTTTTTGATTCGCGATCGCAATGATCATATTATTCTCAAGACCTTGATTTTTGTGTTAAAAAATCACTTTATTTGACTGATTCTATGACAAATTGAACGTTTTGTAGCTGCTGCTAGACAAAGAACAAAAAGCAGACTAGAGATGAAGCCTAAGTTCAATACTGTGTAGGAATTCAAATGGGTCGAAGCTTGCCTTTGCCCCTTAGGGTCAAGAAGGTGTTGCCGGTTCAATCCCATTCTGGAGGCGATGTGAAGCCTGCTGCGGAATTGGGCACATTAGGCTTGTAATTTGTCCTGGGCAGATGGAGAGGGAAGACGAAATGATTCAGATGAGTTACGACTTTGATCAGGCTATCCTACCCATGGGCGCTGCATTAAAGACGAACGTGCTCCTGCGGTTTCGGGCTGATACCCCTGAGTCTGCTCGACGGCAGCTGAACCTTTCCTTAGTGATCGATCGCTCAGGCTCCATGGCAGGTGCTCCTCTACATCACGCCCTCAAAGCCGCTGAGTCGGTGGTGGATCAACTAGAGCCCGAAGATACGCTCTCCGTAGTCGTTTATGACGATGCGGTGGATACGGCTGTATCTCCTCAGTCCGTGACGGACAAAGCTGGGCTTAAAACTGCGATTCGTCGGGTACAAGCGGGTGGTATTACCAACTTGTCAGGAGGATGGCTCAAAGGTTGCGAGTATGTGAAAGCACATCTGGACCCTCAAAAAATCAACCGTGTCCTGCTGCTCACCGATGGCCATGCCAATATGGGGATTCAAGACCCCAAAGTATTGACGGCAACCTCAGGGCAAAAAGCAGAAGCAGGCATTGTCACTACCACCCTGGGGTTTGCCCAAGGTTTCAACGAAGATCTTTTAATTGGCATGGCCAGATCGGCCAATGGTAACTTTTACTTTATTCAGAGCATTGATGAAGCGGCTGAAGTATTTAGGATTGAGCTAGACAGCCTCCGGGCAGTGGTAGGCCAGAATCTGCTTGTGACGCTGGAATTAGCAGCAGGGGTCAGCTTAGTTGACACCTTGAGCCTTGCTAAAGTGAGCCAGAATGACGCTGGGGCAACGGTGCTCTCCTTAGGAGAGCTTTATGAGGGCGAAGACAAACTCTTGGGCTTGAGCTTGGCCATTTCTGAGGCGGCGATCGCGGCCCTTCCTGGAAGTGAACTGCCCCTAATGAAGTTGCACTACAGTGCGGATGTGGTTCAAGATGACCTGATCCAAAACGTGTCAGGAGCCACAGAAGTGGTGGCTAGAGTTGGGACGGTTGAGGAAGCGGCAATGGCGGCTTCAAGTCATATTATTCTGGAGTTAAGCCGTCTAACCATTGCTAAGGCCAAAGAGACCGCTCTTGATTTGGCTGAACATGGCAGGCATGAGTCAGCTGAACAAATCCTCCGCGACTTGATCCAAGACCTGCGCCAGCAGGGATTAAATGAGAATTTTGAGATTGCGGAAGAGATCGACCAGCTAGAGTATTTTGCCGGTCGCATCGCTCAAAAAGCTTTAGGCAATGCTGGGCGTAAGGAATTACGGGATCAGACTTATCAGACGATGAGTCGTAATCGTAGTGATCTTGCAGGCCGTGGGGTCACGGCGGGTGAGGAGGTATATGCCATGCCCACCGTCAGCGAAGTGGGTTCTGGGGTGGAACTGCACTGCGTTCGCGAAGGCGGTAAGCTGCGAGTCAAAGTCATATCTGAAGGCTATGACGGGACCAAGAATATTCAATTTCCTCGAGCCATCCGGGCTGAGGGAGCGCGTTATGTCGTCGAAGGGCTAGAACTATCTAGCGATCTCAGCTTTTATCGAGTCAAAGGTGACATCACTCGCTTCACTAAGCCGGGTGAGGTGGATATCTTTGTGGCGGCTCGCTCCTCCAGACCAGTAAGTACGGGTAAAGCTTCGACTGGGCCTGCGAGTGCAGCGGATTTCTCCACCACGGATGCGGTCGGCAATGGTGTGTTAGTGCAATGTGTCAAAGAGGGCAGTAAACTCCGCGCTAGAGTGGTCTCCGATGCCTATGAACCAGATTGGAATATGCGCTTCCCTCGCTCCATCCGGGAAGAGGGGATGCTGTATGTCGTGGATGAAGTGAAGACAGCACCCGATGGCAAGTCCTATATCGCCTGTGGGGAAATCAAGCGGTTTGTGCAACCGGCTCTAGCTTCCTAGATTGTGCTGCTGTGCATCGCGCATCACCCACCAAGATTCGCTTAAGCCCCAGTTAAGCCTCAATCAACGGCTGGTAGTCGTCTGGATTGTCAAAGCCTGCAATCCAAGCGGCAGCTTGATGACAGCTCCGCATATCAGGTGGAACGCGCAGGATATGGATGTGCCCTGTAGAGGGACAAGTGACCCTTAAGACCATGAGCGGTTCGTCATCTTCAAATGCGACGCAAATGAGTTGGCGATCGCCTCCCTTATCTGTGTCGGCATCGCGGATCACTCCTCCCACTTGCTGTAAAAACCGCTCATATCCCAACCGCTCAATCAGTACCCGACGTAACTCAGCATTCTCGGTGTTGAGGATATCTTGCCCTGTCATCAACTGCGGCTCAAAGGCAATGCGATCGCTCACTTGCACGCCACGCCAGCGTAATACAAAACCATGTCCTTGAGGTAAGCGAGTGATGCCACTTCCCGCCAACTCAATCCAATGGGTCACATGCAGCCCTAAAGGGAGCGTTGTGAGGTTGACACAATCACTAACATCCAAGCTCTCACAAGTTAAATTCTCAGGCAGTGAGTAGAGGCTGAGTTCTCCACGCAAATCTAGAGGTCCCAGAACCTTGAGGCCATCCCCAGCTCGATGCTCCAGAATCAGCTTACGAGCGCGATCGCTCGATACCGGTTCATTGGGCCTGAGGCTTGGCTTGGCTGATTTTCTCGGCACCCGCCCGTTTGATAGCAGATAGCGCATTAGTCCATGACCTCTATATAAGCATCAGGTCGGTATTCCCGCTGTCTCCAAACTCGATAAAGCCCTTGGGGTAATTCAATGGCCTGATGCTCTTCATGAACCAAAGTGGCACTGGGTTCCTTAACTTCCAAAAACAGATTATGCCCCTGCACCCATAACTGAACGGCATTGGCCTCTTGTAGGCGATGGCTGTGTCCCGTCAGTTCACCCTCTGCTAGAGTGGCTCCTTCCCGCCTTTGGGTCCCCACCGGTAAGCTAGCAATCCGCCTGAGTAACACATCACCGTGTCTATACAGAACACCGATTTGATTCGCATGAGGGCTGTTGTGGTTATGCAGCATTTTGGGGTAATGGGTCAGTTGAGAGCCAAACTTGTGAATGAGTATGGGTGAGTGATGCCTAGTTCAACGACTAGTCGCTGTTTGACGGGGAGGTTTCCCATCTCTCAGTTATGAACTGCGAGATGCACTAGTGATGCAGCGAACAGAAGACAAATGATGTTTCAATCTTAGCCGATACCCCCAAATCGTTTGGAACTAATCAATTGCAAATGAGTGGTGATTATATATAAATAGATTCCACTCTAGAGACCTCAATAAACTCCACAACAACGGAGCCCCCTACCCGCCCTGTTGTTGTGGATGAGGTAGAAGAATCTGAAGATTCCAAGCCAGTAAGCACTCCCCTTCCTGTTAAGCCTCAACCCGTTCAAGAAGCATCTGGGTTAGAAGTGGAACAGGTTGCAGAGGGCGCTGATTCCGCCGCTGCTCAAACCGCCATTTTTGAAAAAATTGAGCAAGCAGGATTTCCGCTGACTTTGCCTTTGAAGGCTGAAGTTTTAGCAGCCCCGCTTGAAGTAGTGAATGATGCCCTCGCTGCTGCGATCGAGTATCGAGATAGACATGAGGTGAGAAACCCGATCGGCTTGCTTAGGGATGCGATCGGCCGGTGCTGGAAACCGGGAGCGAGTGGGCATCCAAAAGCGACCAAAGCCGCAGAACCAGGCTTCAAAGAATGGTTTGACTTAGCCCATAAGCTAAGGTTGGTGACTGCCAGCCAAATGATCGCCGATGAGCAGTACGTGCTGACCAATGAGGATGAGTGGGAGCCTTGGGACTTATTGGCTTCTGCTTTCCCTGTAGCACGGTTGAGGCAGATGCTAAATAGCTTAATTATTGGACTGACTAGTCTTTTCATTCACCTCTCGATCAAGCTGTTCTTGCACATCCAATAACTTTAGTGCCGTCGGTGTCTACTGGGATTCTTTAGTTATTGGCCTCTCTCTACTGTGATTTCTGGGCCTAATGTGAAGGCCATCGCACAAAGTATCTAACGGCACGATTATACTGAATCTCAATATCAATACTATCTTCCTCAGAGAGGGACTCGACTGTTTGCTTAAGCATTAATGGGTTTTTCACGAAACAGGCATTTTCATAGACATCACGCACTGTACCCATGTCTAAAACATGCCCTAAAAATTCATAACTAACTTCACCACTCATGGAAAACTCAAAGCGTTCTTCTGGCTGGATAGATTGAAAGTTAGTTTCTAAGAACTGTAAGTTTTTGAGAGCATCCGGCTGAGGGTAACTCAACCTCAAAGTGCCAGTTGGCAACTCAATCTGTCCATGCTCTATAGCAGCAACAATCCAACCTGCTGTTTGCCAAGTATCCTCATTAAGTGTGGATGGATATCTAAGATTGAGGCCAAATTCCTGGTTGATCTTAATAAGGGAGTTGAGAAAAAGCTCAGTATTCTCAAACTGCTTCTTTGAGATAGTACTGTGTTTTGAGTCAGCCTCGTCTCCTTCAAATAGAACAGCATCCTCCTCTAATGCCGTGACCCGGATTCTTCTACCTTGGCAGAGAGCAGAGAGTACAGCATTTGTATCTCTAGCAAACGTTGCTTTAACGGATCCCAAATACATCTCACCCAAGTCCAGCGTAGTTCTTGATTGCTGTATCTGAAATACAAGATTTAGCTGACAGCCCAATTGACCACCTTCTAGCAAAATCTCAAATTCTTGGGTTCCAGCTCTTACAAGATGTAAGTATGTTAAGCCAACTGAAGCAACCACTTCTTGCTCTTGCACAGCCTCTAGCCGCACAGGAATCCGACGCTTAGGTACAAGAGGACAGAGATTCAAAGTTGCTAGCGAGACAGGCTGTGTATCAGTTGATGGAAATTTTAAGCTCCATTTCCATTCAAATTCATCCAACTCCAGCTCAATTGCATATCCTCTCTCAGTCATTGACTTAAACTTCTGCATACCTCGGTTTCCAGCCTCAGTGTGAGGAAAGTGAAGAACGCCTAAATCTATTGCGTTAGCTGAAGATTGTGCAGCTACTGTAAATACTGTTGCTTGCGTGTCAGAGTTTGACGTTGCAGAAAACACTAATCCAGGATTTTCTGCTGCTGCCTTGGCAAGTAATTCATTCATAGCATCTGTAGCTTTTTCTATTTTTGGTTGCAACAGTAAGCTATGCATCTCCTCTTGCCTCTCAAGCATCTGCTGGAGTAGAGGAAAAACACTCTCTTCAAGCAGTTCTTTGTCAACAACCTTTTGATAAGAAAAAAATTCTTTTATCAAATTTGGATACTTCTTTACCCTCATAGTCAAATCAATTGCTGTGACCCTTGAAAATTTTGGCTGCCATGACAGTGTAAAATCAATGAGTTCTTGAGTAGGATCCTTCTTTAGATGTTCCTTGAGTGCAGAAACAGCTATTTCTTGCCACTTTGAAGGATAGCGAATGAGATCTAAAGCTGGCCCCGTCAGATCTGAAGTTACGTAGAAACTTACTTCGCTGGGTTGTTCAAGAAGGACTTTATTGTAGAGATTGACATAAAGCTTTGCTATTTCAGATCTGATCTCAGAAATACCAACATCTTTTTGGTAATGCTTGCATTGAATAAGCTCTACCGATCCATCTTTTCTGAGGCAGACCACATCCCTACCAGCATCTTTTGTTTTTCCATAGTAAAAAATAGTTCCTTCAGGATTCTCTTGCAGTAAAAGTAGGTAACAGAAGATCTCGAGTGCATCGGGATATAGTAGCTGAAACGGCAGTTTTATCTGCCCTTCCGCCCACATTGGTTGAGATTGAACTGCTCCCAAGTCAGTTCTCGCCGCTTGCTCACTAGTATATTTTTCTCTTTTCATAAAATTTAGTTCTTTCTTTGTACACGTATGCACTTGGTAGACCCATTCCCGTGGCCTACCTGATTAACGAGGCCACTGTTGATGAGTGGTATGTGACCCAACTTTTTGAGCGGACTATCTATCTGCCACTGCGCTTAAAATTATCTGTGTTTGTTCGTTGTAAGACACTTGGTAGTGATGGTTGAACTCCATTAAGAAGCTGGCCTGATCAGAAGTGAACGATGACAGATCCTTTGAGTAGCCAAGCATTTCTTTTAGCTGCACTTCTGCACGAATTACCGAACACTCTTCCATGATCTGCAAATCTCTCACAAAGGCATGGCGAGACATTAAATCATCATACGCTTGATCCAAAAACTGGTTGGGCGTCTTCACTTCCACGAGCATGATCGGTTCTACGATAATCGGTTTTGCCTGCCAAAGTGCTTCCTTAAACGCTTGCTGCGCCAAAATTTGGAATAACATTTTCGAAGAGTTAGCTGGGTCGTGCAAAATGCCTTCTAGCAGGACTCTAACCCCAGTCACCGGATAACCGACTGGAAATCCTGTTTCGGCAGCCTTGAGGAACCCCTCCTCACAAGCGGCGATGAGCTGCGCCGGAACTGTGCTGTTGACAACTTGATTCTCAAACACAAATGGTTTTTCACATGGCTCAATTCGACCCATGACCCGACCATATTGATGGCCTTTCTTCATCTGATAGTCAAACGTTGCCCCCTGGTAGATGGTTGCACGGTAATCTACAGCAGGGGAACCAAAATTCAGCTCCATGTTGTACTCCCGCTTCAGCCGCTCGATGTAGATTTCCAAATGTTGTTCGCTCATCCCTGCAATCAGTATTGCGTCAGGGTCTCGATGAGCCCTGACGCGCAGGGTCTGGTCTTCTTGCATAAAGCGATCGAGCGCTTTTAACACTCGCTGTTCATCGTTGTAATGCTTCAGTCTAATGGTGAGATAGATCACGGTTTCTGCCATGAATATCTCCTTGAGTGCAAGGTTGATTTCCCCTTTACGATACCGTGCCTTCGTTTGCCTCACGGCTACATCAGCAAAGATTTGACATGGCTGACTACTTGCCTTTAGACAGCAAGTCAAGTGCGTCAGGCAGCAACAGTACAACGAGCGATCGCCCCTAATCATTATTCCAAGTATCTCTAGGGACTTCATTTAAGTTGTCGTTTATTTCGTTGAGCGTAACGACTGACCAGCTCAGCGTAAATCTCATCATCGCTTCTGGCTAAGTGTAACAAGTTGTCATCTACGCGTAAGCGGGTTTTGACAAGGTTTCGGTACATAAGTCGGTGGTCTTCACTAGCTTCCTGCCTCCTGCCTGTGGCCTCTCCGCACTGCTTTGAGGCAAAATACCAAATTGCACCAATATCAGCGTCAGATCCCGCAAAGGGGTGCAACCAGCCGCCAACGAATTCAGTAGTCATTGCGATCGCCCTCGGTACCGCTCCATGGCTCATGCCATCACTTGCAACTGGGATCAGCTACAAAGCACGAAGCTAAACCCGAAGGGGTTAGCTGCTATCCGAGACGGCAGCCAGAAGCCCACTGAGACGGAATTACTCAGGCTTGCCTTGGCTTTGGGGATTAGCGAACAAGAATTGGAGTCATTGCCTCTGCTAGACGAGGAAACCACCAATGCAGCTCGCTAGTGCGCTGACCATTTCATTCCCTGTACTTAGCGATGAGTGTCCGCTGTTGACGGCTTATAGCTGCTAGCCGCCTCAAGAAGGAAGCTTGACAGCTGCTGATGGCGCTAATTTTATGCTGCTCTACTAAGCTCAACCTCAGACCCTTTGTCGAAGCAGTCAGTGAGCTCTTAAATGATATAGGGGTCTGTGGTGAAGATTTCTATCGCGATCGCTCATTCTCGTAACTGCTTTGCTTATTCGTGTGCTCGTGTCCCCCTGTCAAGCCATTTGTTAGCATTTCTTTACGGAAGTACGGAAAATGTTACGGTTCGTGTGTAGTAAGGGAAGGATAGAACTACATCCGCTTGGAGGATGCAGTGCGAGTACACTCACTAGCCTTGCCAGCAGTAGGAATCGATTTATGTCAGTGACCGGTCTGATCCAGGGACTCAATGCCTTTCACAGCGACTACTTCACCACAAATCGCGCCCTGTTTGAACGACTCTCGAACGGGCAGGCACCCGAAGTTCTCTTCATTACTTGTTCCGATTCCCGGATTGACCCCTGCTTAATCACGCAGTCTCAGCCCGGTGAACTCTTCGTGATGCGTAATGTCGGGAATATCATTCCGTCTTATGGAGCCGCGAGTAGTGCTGAAGCCGCTGGGGTAGAGTATGCGGTCGCTGGAGTCGGGGTACGGGACATCATTGTGTGTGGTCATTCCCACTGTGGGGCCATGAAGGGGTTGCTGCAAGTCGGCAATCTGAGTGAGCAGATGCCGCTGGTCTACGACTGGTTGAAGCGGCATGGAGAAGCGACGCGACGCTTAGTGTTAGATAATTATGCGCACCTGCAGCCCGAGCGCTTGCTCAAGATCGCGATTGAGCAGAATGTGTTGACGCAGATCGAGAATTTAGAAACGTATCCTGTCATTCGGTCTAAGTTGCATAGTAGGCAGCTGAACTTGCATGCTTGGATGTACGAAATCGAGACTGGTCAGGTATTCGCTTATGATGCGGGATTAGGGCAGTTTACGCTGCTGAGGCAGCGCTCCTTCCCGGTGCCCGACCCATTGATTACAGCTATTTCACAGTAATCAGGGAAACCCTGTCGTT
Organism: Trichocoleus sp. FACHB-46; assembly: GCF_014695385.1. Lineage (NCBI taxonomy): Bacteria > Bacillati > Cyanobacteriota > Cyanophyceae > Leptolyngbyales > Trichocoleusaceae > Trichocoleus > Trichocoleus sp. FACHB-46. The sequence goes on from NZ_JACJOD010000060.1 coordinate 18,884, forward strand.
TCCTTAGATGGGCATTCAGGCGATAGAAATGCGTCTGTTAACGCTTAAGGTTGAATAATCCTGCTATCAGCAAAACAATGCCTGTGAGAAAAAGGTAGGCGCTTTGAAGGAGAAAGCGATCGGCAGCAATTCGTCTATAAATGTTGCCAGTTGTCACATCGATACCACCGCTACCAAGCTGGCCAAAGAATGTGCTGAGGTTACTTTCGACTTGCGAAGGAAGAAATGAGATGCTGATAAAGGCGATCGCTATCAGTACAATGCCAATAACTATTAAGCTCGAGCTAGAAAAGAAACGCCGCAACATACTCCAATTAATTTTCAATTAATCTTTTCAATATAACGCTTCTGCTCTGGTGAGCTACGGCTAAAGAATCCAGTATTAGTTGTTATAGAAGAAGTTGATAAAATGAATATGAAGGAGAACAAAGAAATGCACACTCCTCTTCGATAATTCTGGGAAGGGGGTAAATTCTTTTCATACTGTTGATGTACAGTTTAGTTAAATTGATTTGATTTAATCACAACGAATTTACATTGCTTTAAATATCTCCAGCGAGAGTGGGAGACTGTTTGTGGTCGAAGGCTTAGTTTTAGAAACGGAAAAACTTTGGCCGTTAAGGTTGAAAATTTTATAAGTTAGAGCTTCTCACGATCCCATGCCCTGATTTTTAGCTGGCGAGGATGTGTCATTGGCTTTTAGAACCCATTGCCGAGAATGCCCCCAAATGGCAATATTCATCAACAATCTAAGCTTGATGCAAAAGAGTCACAAAAATGCTTGTATCCCTGACTGCATAGATATTCTAGCAAATCTAAAACTGTAGTGCTCTAGGCTAGATACCCCGAATGAGTTCGGCCTAATTAAGAGTTCGAGGTTATCTGCGGTGGGTGATTGGGAACGTTGGCCAGCAGTTCTTGAGTAAAGCATTCAACCAAACAACAATAGTGGAGCAAAGTTGTATTGTTTCCAGTGAATTTTCTTCCCCAATCAACTGAACGGCTGGTTCTGCGTCGGTTTACAGATCTTGATCTAGATAGATTTTTTTCCTACCGCCAAGATTCTCAAGTCGCTCAATTCCAAAGTTGGTCGATGTTACCTTATCGTGAAGCGCAATCCTTCATTGAGGAAATGCAAATAGCAGCGATGGGGATACCAGGTGAATGGTTTCAAATTGCGATCGCCCACAAGCAATCCAACTTGCTCCTGGGTGACATTGGAATGCAGATTTACACTGAGAATCCGGCAATCGTAGAAATTGGATTTACTTTGGCTCGTGAAGAGCAAGGTAAAGGATATGCACAAGAAGCTGTTCAAGCTCTGGTTTGTTCAATATTTGAACTTGGATACATCAACCAGATCGTCGGAATAACTGATATGCGAAATGAACCGTCTATTAATTTGCTGAGGCGCTTGGGAATGAATTTAGTGCAATCAGATGAGGTGGAGTTCAAGGGTGAATTGTGTATTGAGCAAACATTCGAGTTGAGAAGAGAGAATTGGTTATTGCACAAAGCAGGCTAACCCTATGTTAGAGGGGATGGAGTCAAGCTCTTTGTACGGAATTCAAGGTTACTTACCACGGCTCAACTTGGTCGTTAGCCTGCTGTCCGCTACATTGTTTCAGCAGAAGAACTTATACTCCTCAACATGACTGAGCACAGCGCCTGGCGAATTTCATTAGCTCACGAAATTGCTCCTGCTTTCACGGCTAATCCTAAAGTTGCAGCGTGTTTTGTATTTGGCTCGGCAGCGTTAGGGATTGCAGACCAGTATTCTGATCTTGAACTAGGATTCATCTGGTCACAATTGCCGTCTGTCGAAGAATTACAAGCCACAGCGCAAAATGTTGGTGTCACAGGATGGGAAATTGAGCCGTATGGAGAAGCAAAGCAGGCATGGTTGGAGCAGTTCTACCTATACGGCATGAAAGTTGAAGCGGGTCATTGGGCGCAACATACGATGGATAACATTGTGATTGATGTGGTTGAGCGTTACGATGTGTCCCAAAATGGGCTGTTGTTTGAGAACCAAGCGATCGCATCTCATCTGCAACGCGCAGTAGTGCTTCACGGTGCAGACAGGATTAAACAATGGCAAGCTCAGCTTTCTCCTTATCCTAAAGAACTTGCGGTTGCGATGGTTCAAAAGCATCTAAAATTCCGCCCGTTTGATGGTCAACACATTTTGACCGAACGCCTTGAGATTCCGATGCTGTACGAAAATAATTGCGCCATTGTACGATGGCTTCTCAACATCTTGTTTGGGATAAACCGCACTTATCATCCTGGTTTCAAGTGGACTCGTTACTTTGTGGACGAAATGAGCATCAAACCGCCTAAGTTTTTTGCTCGGTTGGAGCGCGTTTTTCAATCGGATGCTACTAGCGGAACCCATGAGTTACGACAACTCGTAGACGAAACGTTCGACCTTGTAGAGCAATGTTTACCGGAAGTTGACCTCAAGCAGCAGCGTGCAACGTTCAGTCAGCTTTATGCGAGATGGAAGTTACCTGTGAATGGTTAACTTAACGTCCATCAAAACAGCTAACCCTCCCAATGCACCAGAACAAAGTCAAGTGATTGGTGAAATCCAAAGATTATCTGCGTCCGGTGAACGGGAACGTTAGGCGACTTTCCTAAGAGCAGAAGGATACCGCTAATGCAAAGTAAGAACCTACATTTTGAGCCACTCACTGACGCCCATGCCGACGAACTCTTTTCTATTCTGACCACACCCGCTGTCCTTGCCTTTATCGATCCAAATGGAAATCCACCGACTATAGAGGAGTTGAGGACAGAGTACGCTGCCCGCTCTCACGGTCCTGTGGTTTTGGCAACGCCAACTGAGCAATGGTTCAACATGGCAATCCGGTTAAAAATTCCTCCCTCTCCCGTGATTGGTCGGCTGGAGGCGACAGGATACGGGGAATGGGGTGAGGTCGCCTATTTGTTAGGTGAAGCTTGGTGGGGCAAGGGATTGGCATTCGAAGCGATGCTTTGGTGGCACGATTACCTGGCTGCTGTTGCACCCGGAACCGCATGGTGGGCCGCTGTACATCCACTGAATCAGCGGAGCATTCGGCTCTTGAAACGTCTTGGGTACAAGAAAGTGGACGCAAATCAGCGCCCGAAACTTTCTTCCTACGATGTAGGAGATTGCTGCTTTGTCCGTCTGCCCAGCTAAAGGAGAATCAGGAAACTACTGGCATCAAACTTGGTTAGGTTAGAATCGAAAGCCAGTCCCATCAGTTGTGCTTGGCAAGCCCATGAAATCCCCCGAACAATGTGAAAGCATGACGGACATTCGAACCGAAATCGATCGGTTAGACCGTCAAGTTCTTGCACTACTTGGCCAGCGCTTCGCTTACGTCAAAGCTGCCTCTAAAGTTAAGACGAGTGAAACTAGCGTTAGAGCACCTGAACGCTTGCAAGCAATGTTACAGCAACGTCGAGTTTGGGCAGAGGAAGAAGGATTAAACGCTGATGCAATTGAAAAAATGTACCAGGATCTAGTTAATCACTTCATTGATGAAGAGATGAAGCACTGGAAACAACCCAGAATTCAATAGGCGCACCGCATAACCATTCTGGTGCAGCGAACTGATCCAGAGCGCTTGTAGTATTGCAAAGGTGTTGATAGCCGCTGACCGCGGCCATTCTACTGCTTCAGTTTCGGGTTGTGAGCGTAGTCGAAAAGTTATTGATCTTTCCATAAAGTCAATGTGCTTTGAGGATAATGGTTGAGGCAGTGTTTGGAAGTTAGCTCGAAAGTTGGGTCAAGTTCTCCTAGTCGCCGCGTTACAACCTAGCCAAAACGAAGTTCTGTATGCTGATTGAGCAAAACAAAGCCCTCATTCTCCAGTTCTACAAAGCCTTTGACGATCGCAAAATGGAGCAAGCCTTAGAGCTTTTGGCTCCAAATTTTGTGGCTCACTTGGCGGGTGTACCTGAGCCATTAGACGGGGAAGGATTTAAACGGTTTGGGATGTCATTTTATTTAGCCTTTCAGCAGGGGGCGCACATCTTTGATGAGGTCATCATCTCCGAAGATAAAGTGGTCACTTGTGGAAAATTCACCGCAACGCATGTTGGAGAGTTTCAGGGACTTCCGCCTACAGGTAAGCAGATTAGCTTGTCTATCATGCATATTGATCGAGTGGAGAATGGAAAAATCGTAGAGCATTGGGGGCAGGGCGATGCCTTCGGATTGATGCAGCAGTTGGGGATCGTTTTCTTACCAGGTCCGAAACTATTGCCATATATCCTCAAGGGAGCTGTATCTAACCTGTTTAAGCAAGCCGAACGTAGTTGACAGCAGCAGTACAACCTCAATGCACCCGACACTCAAGGGAACACCAGCGAATCCAGGTTGTAATATGCAAAAGGACTTGATGAACTGCAAATTCCTTTCAGGTCTATTGGGCTATTTGACATGACATTTTCCATTCGAGAACTTGGCCCAAACGACCTGTCAATGGCGCAGCAGCTTTTCGAGATGTGGCGGCAAGAGGACAACGTGACCAAACCGCCGCCTTCGTCCGAAACTCTGCTGCGCTTGCTGTCACGCCCTGATTTTCACGCCGTTGCTGCATTGCGCGAGGATGAAGCTATCGGCGGCCTAACAGCTTATGAGTTGGAGATGTATACCGAAGCGGCTACGGAATTGTTCATCTACGAGGTCGGCGTCGCCGTCGCGCATCGACGGCAGGGCGTGGGCCGGGCCTTGGTTGAGTTCGCCAGAAATCTATGTCGTTCGCGTAGCCTGAGCGCACTCTATATTCCTGCAATGGCTGATGACGCTCGTGCTGTTGCGTTTTATCAAGCAACTGGGCTCAAGCGCGAAGATGTTGCGTGGTTCGTGCAGGAGTTCGAGGACAACTTATGAAAATTCACTCTAAACATCGGCAAAAGACATTGCTGAACTTACCAATAGCTGCCGAACAACAGCGCTGCACCGGAACGTAGCAATATACTCGGTTAAGTGGCAAAGGTTATCTGCGCCCAGTGAGCGCGATCGCTTGAATTCTCAATCGTTTGAGGCGTACTATAAAAAGCACGCTACTATTCGTTTTCAGCAATGTTTGCAAGCAACGTACAACCCCTCCTCGCAAACCGAACAATCAAGAGGTGCGATCGCAGTGTTTTGATCACACCCTTTCATGCCCTCGGTTACCTCAAAGACTTTGTCCAATTTAGTCCTAGTGGAAACTTAGCGCCATTATCCGCTAGGACTAGGTTTTGAGGTCGCAGCGGGGAAGGCGGCAGCGGTATCTTCGATACTTTACCCTGGTTGAGATTTAGTAGTCGCTATCTGCAACACATATCCCCTGGCACTTGATGCCATTGGTTGCTGTTCTCAGGCAATGGCGGCATAAGATCTCCTCAGAGCTTGCTCCTGAATTACCTTCGCCGTCTTCATCCACCTGTAACGTGTTGTCTTTAACCGTTGCGATCGCCTCAACTGGATTCATAGTGCCTCGTTCTAGATCTACACCGTCTTGAATAATGCTAGCGAAATGGGCGGAATTGGCTCTTATGTATCCATCCCCACCACAAGCAGTGGTGCTATCCAGTCGCCACGCGGCTCAACATATACACTAATGGCGGTCATGTCTAAAGGGCATTGAGATGCAGTCGAGTAGGACATCACTGCCCTACCCTCTGCTGCAAAACCGTGCTTGCTAGTTTTCTGGCACACGGCTCCTCAACCATCGGGTGCTTGTCTTGCATATCATTAGCTGCTGGCACACTGCCTTGACTGATGGCTCAGTGGCTTTGTTTTGGCAACTGCAACACCAACTTCGCAGTTGGGGCTTCATCCATACGTAGTCGTTAACTCGCTCATGACGTGTGCATTGCGACTCACAACGCCACTTTCCTGATGATTGTGCCTCCGTCTGCATATCCTTTGGCTTTCCCAAAGGCATTAGCTTCTGAGACAATCCCTCCCTCACTAGGCTTGCGGCTGACTACCTGCTCCCGATCCAGTGATCAGGAGAGCGCTGGTGAGGGTTACCTCGTTCCCAACTTCCGTTTTGCGCTGCACGTAGGCTCCCACTTTCCACCGGGATTGTATGAGAGTGTTAATACCAATTCTCTAAATTCTGGCGACAGATAGAGCATCTAAGATAGATTGCCGTCCCGTAATCGATGCCACGACTTCATCTGTCAGGGCCTCCAATCGCACTTTTAACTGCTC
>NZ_JACJOD010000061.1 GCF_014695385.1 Trichocoleus sp. FACHB-46
CAATTTCATCAGGAGTTTTCCTGTGTAAGCGTAGAATGGTTTAGCCTGAAAATTGGAATGAGGTTGCTTAACTGAAGCAACTAAGCGATCAGCGATCGCTGCCATGAGACGGTCGAAATCACGGAGGCGAAACGAGGACAAATTAGTGTAGATAACCGCAGGTCAGGAATGATGCCGGAAGGGTTGCGGTGAATAAGAATGTTGAGTGCTTGGTTTAAAGCTTAAGTAAGACGGGCTGAGAAGGCATTCGTTCTACCCACAAATCGCATAGTGGTAAGTGCGTAAGGGTGATTGTGGGAAAGTGCAACTTAAAGGGTTAATGCCACCTTCTAGGTGATTGTCTACCGGAGTCATTATTTGTGGTCTCAGGCGATCGCAAATTCAGTAACTAGCCGCGTTGCCGTGGGTGAAAAGCGAAACTGAGGCTTGTATTAATAAGCAGTTGTAGCGATGATGTTAGCCCTCAAGTGCACGATCGCCTGTGATGAAATGCAAGATGAAAAGATGACAGAATATGATGCCATCTTTTGCCGCTGTGCAGAGCAGTGTAAGGCGATCGGCCTCATGTCTACCGCTTACTTCCGCCGAGCCAATCTTGAAGTTGGGCAGGTGTCTTAATTAATCGGGTGTCGTTGGAGATCAAAAGCCACCGCCTGCGCCACCCCCGCCACTGCTACCGCCACCAAAGCCACCCCCCCCGCCACTGCTACTGCTGCCACCACTACAACCGCCAAACCCTCCACCGCTATAGCCGCCGCTATGGCTGCTACTTGTAAAAGACCAGATTGGGCGTTGTTTAGATCGCTTGTTTCCCCCCCCGCCACTGTTGGAATCATCGTCATCATGATTGCGAATGAGCGCAGCAACGCATAAGGCAGCAAACAATAGAAATCCTCCCCATCCTAAAAAGTTGAATAAGTCACGGGTGAAGTCTGATACCTCTGTAGCTGAGTTGGAAGATACCTCGTCCACGGAACTGGGGCTAACTGCTGTATTCATGGCAGATGTCTGTACAGCTGTGGTGTTTAGTGATGTATTGGCGGTGGGGCTGGAAGAACTAACACTGTAAATCACGGGGGCTAAATCTTGGGTCACCGCTTGAATTCCTGCTAAAGTGCCGCCATCAAAATCACCTTGCTTCAAGCGGGGAACAATTTGCTGATCAATAATCTGCCCCACCTGAGCATCCGGTAAATGCTCCTCAATGCCATAGCCTGTCTCGATCTCGACACGGCGATCGCCTAGGGAAATGAGAAACAAAACGCCATTATTATGCGCCGCCTTACCAATTCCCCAATAGTTAAACAACTTTGTGGCAAACTGTTTGGGCGTTGCAGAAGGTGCAGTATCTGGAACTGTGACCACAGCAATTTCACTGCCATTTTTTGCTTCCAATTCCGAAATCTTTTGATTCAGGTTGGCTTCTGTTGCAGGGCTGAGGATATTTGCCGTATCGGTCACCCATCCCCCATTCACCTGCCGAGGGTTGGGCACTTGCTCAACTGAAACAGCGAGGCTCACAGTTGGGATACTGACAATGGCAACCGTTGCTAAGCTTAGGCCAATCGTGGATTGAAATCGCGTTACTGTAAAAGTCATACTATTTATTTCCTAGCGAAATTTCACATCAAGTTCCGCCCAGAGAGCGAGAGTCAAGAGAGCTGAAAACAGCGGCAGGCATTTCCTTGCATTTTTCTCGCGACACTCTAAACTGGAGTTGTTATTGCATCCAGATTAAGGGGAGCAGTCGTTAGGAACGCTCTAATCACCGTTAGGAATTTGGTTAGGATTAATGGTTAGAAATTGCAGTCCAGCAGCGAATCATGGTGTTGATCCCAGATCCATTTGATCAGGCCGTAACCACTTGGAATCTTGATAAACTGTATCCAGACTTGGCTACTGCTAAACGGGAGATTGCCCCTCATAAGAAACTGGGATTGACCGAGGTTGAGAAGTTGCATCTGCGAGGGCTACTTTGTGGCTACAGTCCAGCAGAGATCGCAACACAATTAGTGAAGACAGCCAAAACTGTAGAAGTTGATCTGTGTAATACTTTGTACCGTTACGTAGAAGCTTTAACGGGGAGAGCCACAAATACGGTTGAGAGTTGGAGAGAGATCACAACTTGGCTAGAGGCAGCAGGCTATAAAACTTCTACACTAGAGGGTGAGGTGCAACCCACTTCGAGTTGGGGGGAAGCACCCGATATCTCTGTGTTCTATGGGCGACAAGAAGAACTCGCGACTTTAGAGCAATGGATTGTGGGCGATCGCTGTCGTATCGTCACTTTGTTGGGCATGGGCGGAATTGGTAAAACGAGCTTAGCGGCTAAACTGGCTCACCAAATTCAAGGTCAATTCGATTATTTGATTTGGCGATCGCTGCGTCGGCCCTTACCGCTAGAAGAATTATTAGGCGATTGGTTACAGCTACTCTCTCCTAAGCGTGTGACTCACTCACCCATTAAGATTGGAAGCCAACTTGCTACCTTGATGGAGTATCTGCGCAAGTACCGCTGTTTGTTGGTCTTGGATAACCTAGAAACGATTCTACGCAGTGGCGATTTTGCAGGACATTATCACGAAGGATATAAAAGCTATGGGGAATTATTGCAACGATTGAGCCAAGAAACTCACCAAAGCTGTCTACTTTTGACTAGTCGCGAACAAACACGAGAAATTGCTTTATTAGATGGTAGCAATCAACCTGTGCGATCGCTCAAACTTGAAGGGCTCAAAGAAGCAGCACGAGAAATTTTGCAGGCCAAAGACCTATCAGGTGAAGGACAATGGACTACTTTAATTCAAATCTATCGCGGCAATCCTCTCGTCTTAAAAATGGTTTCTACGACCATTAAAGAAATTTTTGATGGCAGTGTGACAGACTTTTTGAAGCAGCGCATGACTCTGATTACTGGAGATATTAACGATTTTATTGAGCAGCAAGTCAACCGTTTATCTCCTTTAGAACATGAAATTCTATATCAGGTTGCGAAAGTCAAAGAACCTGTCATGCTGGCTAAGTTGCAAGAGAGTTTACAACCTGTTTTGCCGTCCGATTTATTACGAGCTTTAGAATCTTTAGTGAGGCGATCGCTGATTGAAAAAAGCGTCGCTGGTTTTACTTTGCAGCCCGTTGTGATGGAATATGTCACGAATCAACTGGAACAACTAAAGCAGCTAGAGGATTGAGTGTGAGCTACTGTATCAATCCGAAATGCCTAGTACGCCAAAATCCCAATGATATTGCCGCTTGTCTTGCCTGTGGCACCCCTCTGCTGATCCAGCAACGCTACCGCTTAGTTCAACCGTTGCGGGAACTGGATGAACTGGGACAGACTGAAGTCTTTCTAACTGAGGATCAAGGGATGCTGAAAGTCCTGAAAGTCCTGAAAACTCCTAAATTACTCAAGCTATTTGAGCGAGAAGCAAAAACGCTGCAACAGTTGCAACATTCAGGCATTCCGCGAGTAGAACCTGATGGTTTCTTCAGCCTTTCAATCCACCCTGTTACTTATAAACATTCTCTAATGCTGCACTGTTTGGTGATGCAAAAGATTGAGGGGCAAAATCTAGAGCAGTGGTTAGAGCAACAGGGCCCTATTTCAGAGGCGATCGCTTGGCAATGGCTGAAGCAACTAGTGGAGATTTTGGATGTTGTGCATCAGCATGAGTTGTTTCATCGAGATATCAAGTTATCTAACATCATGCTCCAGCCAGGAAGTCAACTCGCTTTAATCGACTTTGGCACAGCTAGAGAAGTGACCAATACCTATCTCGCTAAAGTCGGCAGTGGTCGAGAAGTCACAGGAATTGTTTCGCCAGGCTACACCCCTTTAGAACAGGTGAATGGCAAAGCGGTTCCTCAATCAGATTTTTACGCTTTGGGTCGTTCCTTCGTCTATCTGTTGACTGGCAAACATCCGATCGACCTACTAGAAGATCCGCAAACAGGAGCCCTGAATTGGCGCGATGCCGCCTCCCAAGTTTCAGCTAGACTTGCAGATTTAATTGATGACTTAATGGCTCCTTTTCCTGGACAACGCCCCCTGAATACTCAGGAAATTTTGCAACGCTTAGCTCCTGACTTTCCATCTCCGCAGAAACCGCCGTCTCTGGCGAGTCCGCGCCTGCGATGGTTAATCATCCTCAATCTATGCCTGTTTCTACTCCAGCTGATTACAGGCTTCTTGTGGTTACAGGCCAAGCAACAGCAAAACTGGGACACCTATCGCGATCGTGACCTGCCTCTACCCGCCCAAGTTCAATAGCTCTTGGCCAACAATCGCCGGGTCTCTTTGGCTGCTGCTTGCATCGTAGCGGCTGCACTCGATTGTCCGGTTAGGGCTGCACTGAGATGACGCTGGAGAATTTGAGAAGCTTGGTCATACTGCGGGATGGATGGACGCAAAACCGGATGCTCTAGGACTTGGAGCAAACTGGGAAAGTGAGGATATTTTTGGGCGATCGCAGGATCTATAAAGAGATCGCGACGGGTAGGTAAATATCCAGACTGAAGCACAAAGCGACGCTGTGACTCCGCACTGGTGAAAAATTGAATCGCTCGCCAAGCTGCTTCGGGGTGTTTAGCATTTCTCGCAATCCCAAGCCCCCACCCTCCTTTACAAGCTGCACTACGATAGCCTGGGGCATGCACCATCGGTTTAATGCCAACTTTTCCTTGAAGCGTTTTCATCGCCTCAACTCTCGGCCAGATATAAGGCCAGTTACGTAAGAAAGCTACCTCGCCTTGCTGAAACTTCTCGAAGGATTCTTCTTCGTCGTAGGTTGTAGTTTCAGCGGGAGAGATGCCCAGTTGCAACGTATCTCGGAGAAATTCCACAGCCTGGATGGCTGGAGCTTGATCGAGTCCAACTTCCCCAATTTCCGGGTTGATCCAGAACCCACCATATCCAGCCAGGACTTCCGCAAACATCGCTACCAACCCTTCATACTGTTGCCCCTGCCAAACGTAGCCCCAGCGAACCTGTTGCTGTTGCTGTAACTGTTGGGAAACCTGCACTAGCTCTGCAAATGTTGATGGGGCTAACTCGCCTATCTGCTGTAGTAAATCCTTGCGATAGTAGAGCATACCGACATCGGTGCGGAAGGGGATGCGATATAGCGCTCCTTGGTAACGTCCTGCCTCAATGTCATCGATTAAAAATGGAGCTAAGTCATTGGACGAAACGTGATCTGAGAGATTGCTGAGCCAACCTGCGGCGGCAAACTTTGGAGTCCAGATGATATCGAGATAGATCAAGTCGTAGATCGAGCTGCCTGTTTGTAGAGCAGAAGTATAGATGGCTTCCACTTCATTGGTAGTGTAAGCTCCTTCCACCAGTTGGATTTGAATATCGGGATTCTGTGCTTGAAAATCTTGAATCAGCCTTGACCAATGCTGGCTTTCAGGAGCAGGAACTACAAATGTCAGCGTAATAGGTGCCTTTGGCCAAGTGAACCAAAGTAGCAACAAAATAACAAGTTGCACCCCAGCTACTACTCCCAAAAATTGCGGCTTGTGCAACTGCTCGAATAACTTTGATAGTTTTTTCAGAAACTGGGGAATGGCTTTCATGAGCAGTAGGAGCAACCCATCACTTGAGAACAGTATGAATAAAATTTAGCTACTGCTGGAGTGGAGGAGCGATCGCCGTTACAAAATCAGACCTGGAACAGCTCCCTAACCCAGGATAGCAGGCAATAACCTTTGTCCACCCTTCTAGGTCCTGATCAGCAATTCTTCTAAGCAAAGGATGAGCGGGTGCAAGCGGCTTTAACCCAAGCAGTGCAATGGGCTCAGAATGAAGATTGCCCTAGCCCACATTAACTTTCCTCTCATCCTAGTTGCCAAGAATGAGAAGCGCTCCCAACGGTTTCAAGTGATGATGCAAGTGGGATATCGAGTCATAAAAGCAAGAAACGGCCAAGAATGCTTAGCCCTTTATTCCCAGAGCCAACCGGATTTAGTCTTGCTCGATGTCATCCTTCCCTAGCTGGAAAGCTTTACCTGTTGTGCCGAGCTAAAAACCCACAGTTTTGAACAAAATGCTCTGACCCAAATGAGCCGTGCAGGGATACCGCTACAAGTCATTCAGGAGATATCGGGGCATCGTAGCTTGCAAGCGCTTCAGTGGTATCTAGAGGTGTCGGAGCTGCAACTGGAGGGGGCGATCGCGGCATTGAGGTTTTAAGAAGCGATCGGTAGCTCGTCGATAGTTGGTTTTGGAATGATATAGAGAAAGATTCGCTCTATTATCCAAAGTTAGATCAATAACCGAATTTTTCAGTCTAATCTCCTAGCTAGACCGCTATCCTTTAGTGGCAGTTATGTCCACTTTTGAGTGAGTGGTGGAGCCAAGTTGGGTTAATGGTTGAAGCAACGGGGGAGCTGAGCTTTCAGAGATTTGCTCGGGGGGCGATCGCCTCCAAGATCAGACTTTGTAGTGAAAGATGGGTATCGGAAAATTCTAGGGTAATTTTGAAACGCTTTAGAGAAGGCCATGAGTGAGTGGGAATATAAAACGATTAAGTTCTTTGCTCAAGGAACATTCGGGGCCGGGAAGATTAACGAAATAGAACTTGAGGATGTACTGAATGAAGCGGGAGCTAGAGGCTGG